>JBDLWD010000247.1:0-6739 GCA_039804465.1 Verrucomicrobiota bacterium
CGACGAACGCCAGGCCGGGGCTCACAGCGAAGGCCGCCGCGCCCCACGCCAAAAGACAGAGGGCTGCCGCGATATGGTCGCGAAGGCGCCGCGCTCCCGCCCGGAATTGAAACACAGCCACAAGCGCCCAGGCGGCCAAACCCAGCGCGAGCGATAGCGGTTCAAAGACTCCCGAAGGCGCGAGCGTTGCCAGCACCGCGCCGAGCATCTGGTTGAACAGGAGAAAAGCCGCGCCGAGGGCGGTCGCGAGCAAGGGCCGCGCCTCGGCGTCCTCGCCCGCCCCCGAGGACAATCGGAAAGCCAGAGCGCACCCCGAACAGCAAAAAATCGGCAGATCCCGCGTCGTGCCCGCGGAGGTGAAAGGCAGGCCGCAGTGCGTGCAAACCACCTTCATGACACGGGAGCAGTCAGGCCAAAAAGAAACACGCCCGCGATTAGCGGCCGGGCGCCGCGGCAGACTTTTACCGCACGCGCCATCTTAGGCGCGCTCCTCGCCGTCTTCGTCGTCCGCCTCCTCGGCCTCGGAAGAATCAGTCTCCCCGGGCGGCCCGCGCAGGATGGCGGCATCCAGATGCTGAATGATGAGCTCCTGGATCGTGCCAAGAAAAACATAGCACGTGTAGGGCTTCTGCAGATCCTCGGGGAGATCCTCGAGCTCCACGCCGCCGCTCTCCAGTTGCTCGTCCTCAAGCGCCTTCAGGTCGTGCCGGCGCAGACGAAGCCGCAAGGCGGAGCAGGCGCGCACGATGATCTCGGCATTATCCTCGTCGAAGGCGACGACGCCGTTGACGAAAAAATCGCTGTTAAAAAGCCCCATGAGGGCGTGGAGCTCCTCCTGCTGGCCGGCGAGCAACTCCGCTTTCCAATCGTCGCGGAAATCCGCATCGATGTCGTCGAGCGTGAGCGGGGCGGCGATCTGGGCCTCGAGCACGTCGCTGGAGGCCTTCATCAGATCGAGCAGCGGCGCGACCACGCTCAGGCTGAGCTTTACCTCAATGCGTTTCATCGGTTTCGAGGACGGCGGTGAGGTGCCATTGCTGCAAGGCGAAGGCGTAGAGCTCCGCCTGTTCGCGCAGGCCGGACCAGACGATGGAGCGCCCCTGCTCGTGCACCTCGAGCATGTGCTTGCGGGCGACCGTCTCGGAGAAGCCGAAGACCTTCCGAAACACCAGCACCACGTAGGTCATCGTGTTCACCGGATCGTTCAGGACCACGACGCGCCAGGGACCCTGGGGCGAAAGCTCCGTCCTGGTCTCGACGACCTCGCGCGGCGTCACCATCGGAAGCGTGCCCGCCATGCAGGTCGGCTCCGTAGGCTCCACGGTCGAATTGGACAGAGACCAAGCCATCAGGCGGCGGCTCCCTGGGCGGCGGCGCGCACGAGTTCGGCCAGCTTTGCCTCGGCCTCGGCGACCGGGACCTTCTGCACATCCTTCGACGCGCGTGGCTTCACCTCGATCACGCCGTCCTTGAGTCCCTTGCCACCGATGACGATGCGCAACGGCACGCCGATGAGGTCGGCGTCCTTGAACTTCACGCCGGGGCGCTCCTCGCGGTCGTCGAGCAGCACATCGGCGCCCGCGGCCTCGGCGGCGGCGGCGAGTTTCTCCGCCATCTCGACGGCCTCGGGCAGCTTGGGGTCGAGCAGGCAGATGAGCACCTGGAAGGGCGCGACCGCCCACGGCCAGACGATGCCGTCGGCGTCGTGGCTCTGCTCGATGATGGCTTGGAGCGTGCGGCTAACGCCGATGCCGTAGCAGCCCATGACCATCGGGTGGGACTGCTTCTGGTCGTCGGTGTAGACCGCGCCGAACTTGTCGGAGTATTTCGTGCCGAGCTTAAAGATATGGCCGACCTCGATGCCGCGCTTCGACTGGAGAGGCTGGCCGGAGACCGGGCAGGGCTCGCCGGTGCGCACGCGGCGGAAGTCGCCGAACTTGGTGATCGCGAGGTCGCGGGTCACGTTGACGTGGCGCAGGTGGAAGCCGTCCTCGTTCGCGCCGGTCACGCCGTTGCCGACGAGGCGGATGGCGTGGTCGGCGAAGACACCGGCGAGGGCGGATACGTTCTTGATCGTGCCCTTGACCGCGCCGAGCGAGCCGGGCTTGGCACCCATCACGGGCTCGATCTCCTCGGGCGTGGCTGGGCGGAAGAGGGTAAAGCCGAGCGAACCGAGCTTGGCCTCCTCGAGCTCGTCGTTGCCGCGCAGGATGACGAGGAAGGGCTTGCCGTCGCCGACGTAGACGAGGGTCTTGAACTGCTTGTCGCCGGAAACCGAATACGGCGCGGCCTCGAGCGCAGCGATGGTGACGACGCCGGGCGTGGCGAATTTCTCCACGGCCCCCGCGGGCGTGGCGTCGGCGAGGTCCTTCGGCACGAGGGCGCTGGTGGCCTTCTCGCGGTTGGCGGCGTAGCCGGCGTCGGAGTAGATGACGTCGTCGTCGCCGATCTCGGCGGGGACCATGAACTCGTGGGAGAAGCTGCCGCCCATCACGCCGGTGTCGGCCTCGACCGCGATGGCCTTCACGCCGATGCGTTTAAAGAAGGCCTCGTAGCTGGCCTTCATCGCGAGGTAGCTCTTGATCGCGCCCTCGTCGTCGGCGTCGAAGGAATAGGCGTCCATCATCACGAATTCGCGGGCGCGCATGAGGCCGTAGCGCGGACGGATCTCGTTACGGAACTTGGTGGCGATCTGATAAAAGTTTTTCGGCAAGTCGCGGTAACTGGTGATCTCCTGCTTAACGAGGGGCGTGATGACCTCCTCGTGGGTCGGACCGAGGACGAACTCGGGCTCCTTCGGGCGGCCCTTGCCGGCGCCGGCGGAGTCGGCGCGGAACATGATCTCGCGGGCGGCGGCCCAGCGTGGGCCCTGCTCCCAGAGCTCGGCCGGGTGCACGTGGGGCATCCAGAGCTCGATCGCGCCCGGGCGGCCGTAGGCGGACTGCTCTCGCTCCAGCTCCTCGCGGCAGATCTGGGAGATCTTCTGCATGACACGCAGGCCCAGAGGCATGAACGTGTAGAGACCGCCGCTCAGCTTGCGGACGAGGCCCGCGCGAACGAGCAGCTTGTGCGAGGCGATCTCGGCGTCGGCCGGGCTTTCCTTGAGCGTGGGGATGAAAAATTGGGACCAGCGTTTCATGCGTTGAATCGCGTTACCAAACCGCCGTCCCACCGCCCCGCAAACGTATTTGCGCCCGCGCGGGCCTCCGTCTCACGCTCCCTGTCCTTTTTCGGATGTCCGCCACCGCCCGCAAACCCTGGCCCATGCGCTGGATCGTCGCCTCGATCCTGCTCTTCGTCGTGCCCTACACCTACGTGAATCTGAAGTTCCGGAAGCCGAACAAGGCCTTCGAACCCTACGCCGACATGAAGGAGCAGGCCAACGTGAAGCGGCTCCTCGACGCCGGCTACACCCGCGTGGCCGTGCGGGCCGAGCGCCCCTACCCCGCCCTTTCGGCCCAACAGATCCTCGCCGGTGCAGCCGCCAAGGCCGGCGCCGCCCCCGCGCCGGGCGGGTTGCCCTCGCCGCTCGACAAAACCCTCGTGGAGCCGCCCCGCCTGCCAGCCGCCTACGCCAATCTCATCGCGCCCGATAGTCTAAACGCCCAGGAACCGGCGCGCCTCCAGTTCACCGCCCGGCTCGACTCCGACCATGAGCAGCTCGGCGGGGCCGAGGTCTACATCCGCGACGGCTCCGTGGTCATCGTGCCCACGTTTGAACCGGTGCCGGGCAATCTCCAGACGCGCGCCAAGGAAAGCACCGTGCTGGTCACCCTGCCCGCCGGCCTGCTCGCGCCGGGCAGCCACTCCGTAACACTCGCCGGCGCCCAATCCTCGCTGCGATGGACCATGATGGCGCGTTGACGTAGCCACGCGCTTGCCCGACAACCACGTCTGTCCACATCGACACGCACCCAACTAAATGAGCGCCTCCGCCTCCGGCCCCGTCTCGTCGTCGCCCGCCTCCGTCGCCGCCGCTCCGCTCGCGAGCCTCACGCCCATCATCAAGCCCACCGACTTGCGCGGCATCCTGCGCTATGTGCCGCGTTTCCAAGGGCAGATATTCGTTCTCGCCCTGGACGGCTCCATCGTGGCCGACGAAAATTTCGGCAACCTGCTCGTCGACATCGCCGTCCTCCGCTCCCTGGACATCAAGGTCGTGCTGGTCCACGGCATCGGCCAGCAGATCGCCGAGCTTTCCCAGCAGCGCGGCATCCAGATCAGCAACATCGACGGCACGGGCATCACCGACGCCGCCACGCTCGACCTCGCCATCCGCGCCTCCGCCCGCGTTTCCCACCTGATTCTGGAGGGCCTCACGCAAAACAGCCTGAAGTGCGCCATCACCAACGCGGTCCGCGCGCTGCCCGTCGGCATCATCAAGGGCGTGGAGCACCAGTTCACCGGCCGCGTCGACCGCATCGACAAGGATTTCCTCACCCACCTCATCGACCGCGACATCGTTCCCATCATCCAGCCCATCGGCTACGGACCCGAGGGCCACTCGTATCGCGTCAACTCCGACCTCCTCGCCGCCGAGGTCGGCGAGGCATTGGGCGCGTCCAAGGTGATCTACCTCAGCGCGCTCGCCGGTCTCGAGATCAACGGCGAGATCAAGCGCGACCTGCCCGTCGAGCGCCTGCGCGCCATCCTGAAGGAAAGCCCCGCGTCCATCGCGCCCGCCGCCCTCAGCAAGGCCCAGAACGCCGTTCGCGCGCTGGAGACCGGCGTTGCCCGCGTGCATTTGGTCGACGGGCGCATCTTCGACGGCCTGATCAACGAGATATTCTCCAACGAAGGGGTGGGCACGCTCATCTACGCAAACGACTACCAGCAGATCCGCCAGGCCCGCCGCGCCGACGTGCGCATGATCTACAACCTCACCCGCGCCGCCGTGAAGCGCGAGGAACTGCTTCATCGCACCCAAGGCACGATCGAGAAGCACATCGACCAGTTCTACGTCTTCGAAATCGACGAGAACATCATCGCCTGCGTCACCCTGGCTTTTTACCCGGACAAACCCCAGATCGCCGAGGTCGGCTCGCTCTACGTCCTGCCCTTTTACCAGCACCGCGGCATCGGCCGTAAACTCATCGAATACGCCTGCCTGCGCGCCAAGGAAAAGGGCGCTTCCCAGATACTGGCCCTCTCCACCCAGAGCTACAGCTTCTTCACCTCGGTGATGAACTTTGAGGAAACGACCACCGCCGCCCTGCCCGAGGCCCGGCTAAAGACCTACTCCGACAGCGGCCGCAATCCCAAGGTTTTGATCAAAAACCTCTGATGGTTTTGTTTTCCGCATGAAAACCAAACAGCTCGCCCAAGAGACCCAAAAGCTGCTTAAAACCCTCCCTAAAAACGCGGAATGGGAAGACCTGATGTATCGCATCTACGTCCGCCAAAAAGTAGATAAGGGTCTTCGCGACAGCGCCTCGGGGCGGACTTGCTCCAGCGACGAGATTCGAAAGTCCCTCGGCATCGCCACGTGAAGGTCAAGTGGACGCATCAGGCCCGACGGGATCTGGCCGCGATACACGACTACATCGCCGCCGACTCGCCTTTCTATGCGGCACAGGTCGTTAACACGATCCTCGAAACAGAACACGAGATCGCCGCTCAGCCGCTTGCCGGCTCCATGATTCGCGAGCGTGCCAGAAGGGACATCAGGCAAGTGAAACGCTATTCATGGCGAATCATTTACCGGATAAAGGCACGAACCATAGACGTGCTCACGATTGTGCACTCCAAGCGCGACCTCAAATCCGAGCAGGAAGCCGGGAACTGAGGGCACGCTCGACACCTCGCGCACAGGGCGATTCCCGATAGCGCGAGCCCAAGGCCCGCGCATAGATTGCCCTTGCGGGGCGTTTTTCGCGGCACCTAGCCTCAGAACCTTCGCGCCAAGACACCACCGCGGCGCAAATTTACCACACCATGATCGTCACCACCGCGCAGCTCTTCAAACACGCCTACGGCAAATACGCCGTCGGCGCCTACAACATCAACAACGCCGAACAGGCCATGGGCCTTTTCCGCGGCGCCGTCGAATCGCAGGCCCCCTTCATCATCCAGATCTCGAAGGGCGCCCGCAGCTACACCGACAAGCGTATGCTCGAGGCCATCATCCGCGCGGCCGGCGACATCTTCCCCGAGGCCATCTTCGCCGTCCATCTCGACCACGGCGACGAGCAGACCTGCTACGATTGCATCGAGTCCGGCTTCTTCAGCTCCGTGATGATCGACGCCTCCCACGATCCCTTCGAGAAGAACGTCGAGATCACCAAGCGCGTCGTCGATCGCGCCCACGCCAAGGGCATCTCCGTCGAGGCCGAACTCGGCATGCTCGGCGGCGTCGAGGAGGACATCAAGGTCGAGGAAGGCCACGCCATGCTGACCAACCCGGCCGAGGCCGAGGACTTCGTCAAGAAGACCGGCTGCGACTCGCTCGCCTGCGCCATCGGCACCTCCCACGGCGCCTTCAAGTTCAAGGGCAAGCAGTCCCTGCACTTCAACGTGCTCGAGCAGATCAAGGCCCGTATGCCGGGCTACCCGCTCGTCATGCACGGTCCCTCTTCGGTGCCGCAAGACGAAGTCGCCCGCATCAACGCCGCCGGCGGCACGATCGCCGGCTCCATGGGTGTCGACGTCAACGAGTACCTCCCCGCCGCCAAGCTCGGCGTCACCAAGATTAACATCGATACCGACGGCCGCCTCGTCTGGACCCGCGTGCACCGCGAGT
>JBDLWD010000248.1:0-4400 GCA_039804465.1 Verrucomicrobiota bacterium
GGCGGTCGCGCTTACGCCCTGCTCCGTCCCGCCGTTGCGAATGCCGAGGCGCATCACGCCCGAGCCGGAGCTGGGGGTGAGAAAAAGGTAGTGGGTGGTGTCGACGCCCAGGTCGAAAATGCGCTGCCACGCGCCGCCGCCGTTCCACTTCACCCAGGCGGAGAAGGTGCGGGCGTTGGCTACTGAGAGCGGCAGCGTTACGTGCTGCGAGACGCCGTCCAGCGCGAGCACGCGGCCGCGGCCGGGCTCGTCAACGACCGCCGCGCCATTCACCAGCGTGCCGTCGTAGCGGTCCATGTGCTCGCGCGCGTCGACGTCCAAGGGGTAAAATGCGCTCCAATCGACGGTGATGGCGGGCCAGCCGTCCGCGCCCCACTGGAGTTCCTCCAGGCCGAGGAAGGCCGTGCCGCTCTGGTCGCCGGCGTAGTAGTGGTGGCTGAAAAGATACCGTCCGTTGTCGAAGAGGATGCCCGCGTGGCCGGGCCCCATCCAGCGGCCCGTGCTCTCGAAGAGCATGGTGCCGCCGCCGCTGTTCATATCGACCCCGTTGCGATCGCGGTAGGGGCCGGTGATGCTGGTGCTGCGGCCCACGCGAATGTTGTAGGTGCTGTCGACGCCGGAGCAGCAGCCCCCGAAGTTGAGGAACAGGTAGTAGTAGCCGTTGTATTTGTAGACGTAGGCGCCCTCGGTGGTGTTGCTGAAGAAACTGGGGCCGTTGTTGGCGATGCGCGTAAACTGCGTGTTCAGGCGCTTGCCGGTGGCGGGGTTGATCTCGGCTACGAGGATGCCGTTCGAGTAGGAGCCGAAGACCAGCCAGACGCGGCCGTCGGTATCGACCAGCACGCTCGGGTCGATGCAGTTGTAGGCGGTAAAATCGGTGTCCGGTCCGGCCGCTGAGACGGAGTCGGATTGCACGACTTTGCCCTGGTCGGTCCAGACTGGCGATTCGAGCGAGGGCGTCGTGACGAGACCGATGGCGGAGTCGATCGATCCCCAGGTGGAGACCGAGTAGTAAACATGGTAGCGACCGTTGAAGTAGGCGACGTCGGGCGCCCAGAAAGTGCCCGTGAAGCCGGGCACGGCCGCGGTCGTCCAAGCCGGCGGCGCGCTGAAGACGCGGCTGGCGGTCCAGTCGCGGAGATTGGTCGAGGACAGGATGCGGATGCCGTCGCCCGTGCCGAAGGTGTAGTAGCGACCGTTCTGCTTGATGAGAGTCGAAGGGTCGTGGATGCCGGTGTCGCCGAAAACCGGGAGCTGCGCCCTGAGCGGCGCAAGCAGGGTCAGAAAGCAAGCGAGCAGCGCCAGCCAGGCGGGAAACGTGCCGTGCGACGCAAACACGCGCGTCCTGTCCGGCGAAACCGGCGAACGAACCAAGGCATGGGTAATGCGAAAGGGGTTAAACATCGGCGGCGCGAGTCCGCAGTGATCAGGGAACTACATGACAAACCAAGCGCGGTTTGTCGTTCAAATACGCCAAAGGTCACGCCCGGCCGGCGCGGGGCAGTGCGGGTTGTTCAGCGGCTTATCTAAAGACGGTAACTGCACGAGGGGAGTGGAGCGCGGGGATATTCCTCCGAGGAGCCGACGGGGGCAGCCCGAGCCGCAAGGGTTTCCCTTGCCAGTCGACCTCGAGGTCTGGGCGTTGCGGGCATTCTGCTCCGATTCCCCGGCCGAGGTGCACGACGATGATTTTTAGCCGCCGCGGAAGGGCCTGGCGTTTCGGCGAGCCCAGTGGCCCGACGCGCAGGGTCCGCTCCCTCTCGTCCCATTCGAAGACGATGCTGGCGTGGCCGGCGTATTTTTCGTCGATCCGCTCCCGCAGGAGGAAGGAGCCATCGGTTCCGGGGTAAATCCTGATTTCCAGCGGGCAGGGTGCCCGTGCGGCGCCTTCGTCACCCGCGGCGAGCGGCAGGATGGTGCCGGCGCGAACAAAGATCGGCACTTGTTCCAACGGCGCGGCCACGCGCACGGTCTGCCCTCCTGCGTAGGCCGCCCCGGTCCAGAAATCGATCCAGCCATTCTCCGGCGGCAGGGCGACGGGAAGCGCTTCCGTGGCGGCGGGCGGCGCGGGTATGACTCGCAGCGATGGACCGAAGGACTGGGGCCCGAGCGAGACCGCGTCGCGGGTGAAATCCGCCGAACGGCGCGATGCTGCCCGTGCCCGCGGCACGTGAGGAGCGAGGTCCTGGTCCGCGCCGCTCGATTCCGCATAAGGCGTCAACCGGCGGCGCAGCCGAATGACGTCCACCAGCAGGCGTTGGGCTGGATCCGGAGAGCACCACGGCGCTGAGGGATCAGCGGCCAGGTGCTTCCGAAACCCCGGGGTGAAAACCTGGAGTTGAAACCAGCGGGTGAAAAGTGCTGAGGCCATGGGGCTTTGCGGACGAGGCGGTGGGCTGGGACGAACCGGAACGCGGTCATCAACATAAGCGCGCTCCGGCCCTCTTTTGCGCCAAAGTCCCGCAAGTCTTCCGCCTCTTGGTCCGCGGGCGTGGTTCGGCGGTTCGCGCTCTAACGTGTGGCCACGATGGCCTCGCGAAGGAGCAGGCGGGCGTTTATCCAATCAAACCAGAGGATGTTGTTCGCGGGCTCCCAGCCTTCGACGGGGAAAAGAAAACGTTGCTCCACCCGGGCCTGGTTCTCCACCACCAGTCGCCTTGCCACGTCCTTGTCGCCGAGACGAGCGACGGCCATGGCCCGCACCAGATTCACGGAGATTTCGCGGGCGGCGTTTATGTTGGCGAAGCGTTCCGAGCGGTCGCACCAATTCAGGGCAACGTCAGGTCGATCCCGCCGCAGTTCGAAGAGCGCGAGCGCGAAACAGCGCCAGGCGCCGAGGTAGGGGTTGTCGCTCGTGGGCGGGATGGAGGAGTCGACGCTTGCTTCAACGGTGCCGACCAGCGGCACGAGCGCGGCGAGGATCTCGGGCGGAGCCGGGGCGAGCAGGCAGGCTTTTAGCACCTGCTCCGCCGGCATGGGATTCCTGCTGCTTTGGAAACGGGCAAGGATGTCGCGTCGGAACGCGTCGTAGGCCTTTAGGTCCCCGTGCTCCGAGATGGCGGTTCCCGCAGGCATGAGGTTGAACGACACCTTGTCCGAGTCGGAGTCGTCGACCCGGATGATCACCTGCGCGAGGCCGAAGTAGCACCGCGCCGCCTCCGGCCAGCGGCCGGACAAGGCATGCCACTCGCCCAGATCGCGCAGCACTTGTGCGCATTCGAGCGAGGGACGCAGCAGCGGCACGGGCACGCTCGCGACAAGCGCGTCCGCCTCGACCCGCTTGTTGTAGGTGAGATAGACGGCAGCCCGGGCGATCTTTTCGCCGGCCTCGGCGAGAACGAGGAGCCGCGCCTGTTCGCGCCGGGCTTCGCGCTCGCGCAGCAGCAGCCAGGTGGATGTGCCCAGGCCGGCCAGAAGCGAGAGCAGGACGAGCGTTCCGGCGAGGAACGCGACGCGATTACGGCGGACGAGTTTCCCGAAGCGGTAGAGGCGGCTCGGGGGGCGGGCCGACACCAACTCGTTCGCGAGGTGGCGGCGCAGGTCCATCGCCATGCCATAGGCGGTCTCGTAGCGCCGCCGCCGGTCTTTTTCCAGGGCGGTGGCGACGATCCAGTCCAAGTCGCCTTCGACCGCCGAGATCAGTCGCGCCGGTTCAGTGCGATGTTGGTCCGCGATCGTTAGAAGTTCGTCGGGGGCCAGCGAGGCCAGGGCTTTGGACGGGCGCAGCGCCTCCCGTTCGCAGAGGATGCGCCGCATTCCCTCCAGTCCCGCCGACTCGAGTTCTTTGGGGTCGAAGGGCGGACGCCCGACCAGCAACTCGTGGAGCAAGACGCCGAGGCTGTAGATATCGCTGCGCGTATCGAGGTCCGGGTTGCCCAGGCTGGTCTGCTCCGGGCTCATGTAGGCCGGTGTGCCTATGAAAAGGAGCTGGATGGTGAGGCCGGATCGCCCGCCTTGCGTCTCCTCGATCGCCTTCGCGATGCCGAAGTCGATGACCTTCGGGACGGGTTGTCCGTCGTGCGTCTCCACCAGAATGTTGGAGGGTTTTATGTCCCGGTGTATGATGCCCTTTTGGTGGGCGTGCTGGAGCGCGTGGCACACCAGGATGAAAAGCCCGAGGCGCTGATCGGTGGAGAGCCTGTGCTGGGCGCAATAGTCCGTGATCTTGATGCCCTGGACCAGTTCCATGACGAAGTAGGGCCGGCCCGCCTCGGTCGCGCCGGCGTCCAGCACGCGCGCGATGTTGGGGTGGTCCATGATCGCAAGCGCCTGACGTTCCAATTCGAAGCGAGCGATCACGTGCTCCGTGTCCATGCCCAGCCGGATAATCTTGAGGGCCACCTGGCGCTTCACCGGCTCTTGCTGCTCCGCCAGGTAGACTACGCCGCAGCCGCCGGAGC
>JBDLWD010000249.1:0-2630 GCA_039804465.1 Verrucomicrobiota bacterium
CCCTCTCGCCTCCCAAGACGCCCGGGCCCGCAGCTTTGCCGGCCCGCTCCATCCGGCCATCACCCCGTCCAGGCGCGCGGCCCCTTCGCCCGCTTCGCAACCGCCAGTCCCATCTAGCCCATGCCAAGCCTGAAACCCGCGATACCCGTGCCCTTCGCGCCTTTTCCGAACTCCCCCGCCACGGAGGACGTCCCATGAATCACGGCGCGTCCAGGCCCGGCGTGCAGGTGGCTCTTGATCCCTCCAAATTGCTCCACCTGCTGGCCGCCCACTCCCGTCCGCTCGCTTTGTGCGCGGTCGCCGGCGCGGTCGCGGCCCTCGCCTGCATCGCGCACCGGTCTCCCGTCTATGTCTCGCAGGCCGTGCTTGAGGTCACAGATGAAACCGCCGCTCCCCTGGACTTCGGCAAACGCGAAACCGGCGACACGAATTCCGCCGCGCTCCTCAAGACCATCGAGCAGACTATCGCCGGCCAGACCGTCCTTCTTCAAGTGATCAGGGATCTCGGACTCGGCGCCGACCCCGCCTTCGCGCCGCCGCGCACGCAGAGCTACTCGGAGGCGGAGCTCATCGCGCTCCTGCGCGAACGCGTTCACGTCGGCCTGGTCCGCGGCACGCGGCTCATTCTCGTCGCCGTCCGCGACGGCGATCCGCTCAAGGCGCAGCGTCTGGCGCGCGCCGTGATCGACGGCTTCTTCGCCGAGCGCGCCCGGCTCCGTCGCGAGGGGGCGGGCTCCGCCCATGCCTTTCTGCTCGCCGAGGCGCGCAGGCTCGAACTCGAGGTCGGCGCCGCAGAGGAGCGGCTCCAGGCCTACCAGGAAAAATACCGCGCGGTCTCACTTACCGACCGGCAGAACATCGTGCTCCAGAGCCTGGGCGATCTGGGCCGCCAAGTCACCTCCGCCCGCGCCCAAAGGCTGGGATTGGAGGCCACTCAGGCACAGGCGCGCACCCTGCTCGCCGAACAGCCGGAAGGATTGGTCAACCTGCGCGAGATCGCCTCCCAGCCGGACGTCATCGAACTGCGCCGCCAGATAAACCTCCTCCAGGCCGACGTAGCCCGGCTCTCCCTTCGCTACCGGGAAAAACATCCCTCCATAATCCAGGCCCGGCGCCAGCTGGAGCAGATCCGCGACAACCTTCGCGCCACGCTCGTCGACGCGGGACGGACGCTCCTGCAAAGCCACGAGGCGGCGGTCCAAAACGAGCAGGCCTTGGAACGCGAACTGCACAGGCAACAGCAACAGGCCCTGGAACTTTCCCGCCTCGCGATCGACTACCGCGCCCTCGAACGCGAGGCCCAATCCTCCGACGCCCTCTATCAGCAGGTCCTCGCCCGCCTGAAAACCAGCGGCCTGAGCCAGAGCCTGGTCGCCCAGGCGGGCTTGGATAATCCCATCCAGATCGTGGAACAGCCGCTTGTTCCCGTCCGATCCGCCGACGTTCCGGCCAGCCTGGTTTTTCTAGCCGGCCTCGCCGGAGGCCTGGGGCTTGGCCTGCTCGTCGTCGTCCTGCGCCGCGCATTCGATCCGTCCTTCCGCTCCGTGGACGATGCCGAGACCACCCTGGGCCTGCCCTCGCTCGCAGTCGTGCCCCGTTCCTCGCTGCGCGGGGCGGACCTCGTCCTCGACAGTCATCCCGCCACCATCGAGGCGGAATCGTTCCGCTCTCTTCGCACCTCGCTTTCGCTCCTCTTCCCCGACGAACCGCCGCGCTCCGTGCTTTTCACCAGCGCCGTCCCCGGCGAAGGCAAAAGCTACTGCTCGGCCAACTACTCCGCGGCTTTGGCCCAGCAAGGGGCGCGCACCCTTCTGCTCGACGGCGATCTCCGCCGCCCCGGCCTTCGGGCGCGCTTCGCGGCGGACGCCGCATCCCGCGCCCCGGGCTTCGCCGACTGCCTGCGCGACCACGCCAGCTTCGCCTCGGCCGCGCTCCCCACCCGCATGGGCAATCTTTTCGTGCTGGGCGATCTGAAGGGTTCCGCGCGCAACGCGGAAATACTCTCGGGGGCCGATTTCAAGGGCCTGATCGAACTCGCGCTCACCTCGTTCGACCGAGTTGTGATCGACACCGCCCCGCTTGCCGCGGTCGGCGACACCGCCGCCCTCGCACCCCACGTCTCCGCCGTATGCCTGGTGGTCCATGCGGGCCGCACTCCGCGCCGACTGGTCCGCCGCGCCCGCGTTCTCCTCGGCCGCGAACCATCGGGCATCGTCCTCAACCAGATACGACCGGGCAGCGCCGCCCGCTACGACTACTATTCCCATGGCGATGACTACGTCCGTGACACCGCCCCTTGCGCCCTTCCGGGCGCATAACCGCATACCGGTTGAAACACCCGCCCGCCCCGCCATGACCCCGGCCTCCGTCTCCGCCATCAGCGCGCCCCCGGTCTACCCCACGGGCCGATCCGCAGCCGAAAATCGAGGCCGGCTGCGCGCGCTCCTCACCGCATCCTTTTTCGGCGATGCTTTCGCGGTTACGGCGGGCCTCGCACTGGCGAGTTGGCTGCGCTTCGCCACTCCGCTCAATCAGGTGGGCAGCGCGGCCAGCGTTTCCATCCCCTGGACAGACTACGCCCGGCACATCATTTTCGGATCGGCCCTCTTTCTCATTCTGCTCGTCGGCTT
>JBDLWD010000250.1:0-4888 GCA_039804465.1 Verrucomicrobiota bacterium
GATTTCATCGGGTAAAGAAAAAGAATGTCGGAGCCCCGTATTCGGTCTAGCGTGCGGCGCGAGCGAGGGCGGGGGTGCGGCTTGGGTGGGTATTTGGTATTCGTTCGAGAAATTTATCCCAAGGGTGGGAAAGACACGTGTAAGTTGGATAAGCAGGATTATAACCCGGGCTCAGAAATACTCGACGAGGCGATAGAACACGCGAGGGCGGCCGGCCAGGGGA
This sequence comes from Verrucomicrobiota bacterium, assembly GCA_039804465.1. Lineage (GTDB taxonomy): Bacteria > Verrucomicrobiota > Verrucomicrobiia > Opitutales > Opitutaceae > IMCC26134_A. Next base: position 224 of record JBDLWD010000250.1, read on the forward strand.
TCGGTGAGTTCGATCAGGCTGCCGGTGCCCCCGATGAAATCATGGCCCTGGACGGGCCGCCATGTTTGCAGGTCGGTTGAGACTTGGAGGTCGTAGGTGAGATTTGCACGGCTGGCGAAGGAGAGCAGGGCGGCGCCGGCCTCCACGCGCAACGTGAGTTGCGGAGTGGCGAGCGCGGTCAGGGTCACGCTCTTGGGCGGGCTCGGCTCGAAGCCGCCGAGGGTGTCCACTACGCGAAACACCACGATGTAGGCGCCGGGATGGGTGGCGGTGAAAACGCGACCGTGGATGTGGCCGTAGCCGCCCATGTCGTCGGTGTGGATGCTGGGTTGGTCGCCAGGGGTGGCGGTCCAGCCCGCAGGCCGAGACCAGGTGGGCGTGGTGGCACCCGCCTCCCAAAACGCGAAGGAGGCGCCCGACGGGCCGCTCACGGAGAGCAGTTGCACGCGAGGGTCGGAGCCATCGGGATCCTCGTGGGAAAACGTGAGCTCGCAGGCGTAGTAGCCGCCGGGAAATCCCGGCGCATAGGTGCTGAAGGGTTCGCCGGGCGGCACGTAGAGCATGGTCTCCGAGGCTGCGCCGACGAGGGCGAGGCGCACGGGCTGGGCGGGATCTGGCTGCACGTCGATGTGGCTGTGGGCCTGGAGCAGCGAGGCGGCGGGAAAGAGGAGGGCCCGGAGAGAAGTCTGGATCAGGCGGCAGAGCAAAGGGGGTGATATCACGGGATGATAAAAGGGGAGTTGGCTGCTGCGAGCCGGCGGCCGATCTCGGTCGTCGGGAGGTTCGCCACATGACCGTCCACGAAGAGGTAGTTGGAGCTGTTTCGGTGAACATCGATCCTGACCTCCTGGCGAAAACCGTTGATCGTGACACCGCGGGGAAAGCGGCGGAAATGGAGGTGATCGGAGATGCCCTCGTCGGTGAGCTCTCCCAGCATGAGCGTCGCGGAGGGCTGGCGGCAGGCGCCGAGGGAAATGCCGCGTCCGGTTGCGGGGCCCGACGGCTCGGTGAGAAAATCGTTCCAGCCGTAGCTGATATCGTGCGGGTGCTCGGGCCGCGAGGGACAACGTCCGAGAAAATTCGGTCCCAGGTAGGTTTCCAGCGTGTCCCGCCAGGAACGGGAAGTGCCGTCCGGATTCCGGTCGTGGCCGTTGGAGGGCAGGCGACCCTGGTTATCGGCCAAGTAGAGCAGGGAAGCGGCGCCGATCTGGCGCATGTTGCCCAGGCATTGAGTAGCGCGCGCCCTGTCGCGCACCGCGCCGACGACCGGAACGAGGATACCCGCGAGCACGCCGACGACGGCGATGACCGTGAGCAGTTCGATCAAGGTGAAGGCGCGGTGCGCACGCATGGCCGGCGGCCTTGCGGGATTAGGCGGCGCGTTGACGGCGGCGGGTCGCCGCCGCCATCCCGATGACGCCGAGGCCGGCGAGAGCCGCGAAGGAGGCAGGCTCGGGTATGGCGGTGACGGATACCGACACTCCATAGGTGAGGTAGGTGTTGGTGGAGCCGTATTGGCCGCTGGCGTTGTAGTTGAGCTGGTCGGCATACACCGCGCCGCCGACGGCGATGAAGTATTCGCCCGCGACCAGATTGCCGAAGGTCGCGTTCACCTGGCCGTCGGCCACTCCGTCGCCGGAGATGCCGCTGACCAGCCCGTAGTTGGCCGAGGTGCCGTCGGCAGCGTGGCCGATGTAGCGGAAATCGCCCTCGGCGTTGGTGTCGCTGTAGATTTTCCAGTCGCCGAGGGCGTTGTAGGAGCCCTCCTTGCCGGAGTCGCCCAGGCCGGCGGAGTCCCACACTCCATTGCTATTGGAGTCGGTGAACGTTTCTCCGGGATTCCACACACCATTTGTGTTCGCGTCGTCAAAGGTTTCCGCGACGCCGGAGGCGCCGAACGTCGCGGTCAGGTAGGCGAGCGAGGCAACCGCGCCGTCGTGGGTGCTTGCGGGCATGATTCCGGTGCCGATGCGGTAGAGCGAGAAGGCGGGCAGGAAGTAGTCGTGCGCGCCAGTCTGCGTGCCTGCGCCGGAGGCGGCGATGGTGCGGTTGACGCGGGAAACGCTGATCGAGACTTCGGTCGGGCTGCCGACGACAAAGCGGTAGAAGACGTTGCGATGGCTGTCGCCGAAGGAGGCGTCGGTCGCATCGGCCCAGCCGAAGGCGCCGCCGATGTTGCGGTCGGAACTGGTCTCGGTGACGCCGAGGGTGAGCGTGTCGAAGTTGCGGGTTCCGCTCCAGCCGACGTGGGCTTGGGCGGCGGGGGCGATGATGAGGGCCGCGAGGGCGGCGGGGGAAACGATATGGGAAAGGTGCATGATGCTATTTTGTTGTCGTGGTGCGCGTCTCTGGCCGGCCTGGTCATGGGACGGCGTAAAGAGTGGGAGCGACGGTCGCGCGGACGCGTGGACGCGACGGCCGCTTTGGGCCGTATTCGACGGCAAAAAACACCCGCCGGATCAATTCCGGCGCGGCGGCTACAGGGGAGCTGGCTCAGGCCGCGCGTGGCGGCTCGGTGGGCGGCGCGGGGCGCGCCCGGTCGGCGGCGTTGAAATCCTCCCTCGGCCATGCGGGCGAGGGCAGGACTTGGAAAACGAAGAGATGCTCGGGGGGCGTAGCGAGGGGCGGCTTGGCTTTGGCGCCCGTCTCGGCCGGCGCGGGGGCGTCGGGGCCGGAGGAGGTTGCATCGTCACGGGTCTTGGCGGAGGCGACGAATTCGCACACGCCGCAAAGGTTGTCGGGCGTGAAGGTGAGGCGCACCGCCTCGTGCAGCGGCATGGTGCGGCTGTAGTTTGCGATCATGCGGCCCCAGGCGAAGCCCTGGAGCAGATCCCACTGCGCGCCGCTGGCGAGAAGCCAGGCGAACAAGACAGTGATGGCATAGGCGCGGCGCATGCGGGTGACGGAGGCGCAGGCAAGCCCTCCGCGCCGCCCGATGGCAAGACCGGATTGGCCCCGTGCTTTCCCCGAGAGATTGGGCTGGGCAAGCGTCGGCGAAGCTGGGATTTCCGTTAGGCGCATCGCGCAAACCTACGCACCCCTGCAATTATGGCCCTTTGGGAATATAAAGTGATCACCAGCGGCAAAGGCGGATTCGCCACCGCCGCCATGCTTGAGAGCTACCTCAACCAGCTCGGCAAAGACGAATGGGAGATCATCGACTTTCGCACCGATTCCAACAACCCGCTCGTTTTCAACGGGCTGGTCCGTCGCCCTACCCAGCGAGAATGGACGCTCGAGGCGGCCGTTGCTGCCGCGGCCAAGGTCGAGGCGGACAAACTCCGCGCCGAGCTGATGCAGAAACAGCACGCCGGTGACGCCAGCGCCTCGGCCGACGCGCCGGTCGGCTCCACCGCCGGCGAAAAGGCGGCCGGGCCCGACAGCCTGCGCCAGTTGCGCGACACCGATCGCGACCACGATCCCGAGGCGCTCGCCGAGGAAGCTTCGCAGGCCGACGACTGGTCCAATCTCGACGACTTCGAGGACGATCTTCCGACCTTCTTCGACGCCATCAAACCCCACCTGCGTAAGAACCAGAACGCGCCTGGCCAGTCGGTCGCGCTCAACTATCTGGCCAAGCGCTGGGAGCAGCCCGAGACCGATCTGCACGGCGCGCTCAAGGAGTGCGGTTTCGTCATTCCGGAGAACGAGACCGACGCGCCCGCGTTTATCGAATACGAGGGCGACCTCTACTGGGTGGAGAAAAACAACCGCGGCCAGTTCTTCCTCAACACCCGCGAAAAGCCCCGGCCCAAGTTTCGCGTGGCCCAGGGCAAGCCGCTCGATGCTTCCGATCCGGTGCACGCCGCCCTCGCCGAGGAGCGCGCGGAGCAGGAGGCGGAGCGCGCGAAGCGGGCCGCCGAGCAGGCGGCGCGCGAGGCCGAGGCGCAGGCGCGCCGCGCCGAGCGCGAGGCCCAGCGTCTGGCGGCCGAGCAGGCGCGCCGCGAGCAGCAGGCGGCGGCGCAGGCCGCCCGGGAGGCCGCGCGCGCCGCGTCCGTCGCAGCCAACGCGGGCGATAGCGTGGCGTCCGCGGAGGTTCAGCCTGCCGCCACGAGCGAGGCTTCGGAGGCGCCCGCCGCTCCCGGCGTGCTGCCCGAGGGACCTGCTCTGCTCGACGCGATCCGCCCGCAGATGCGCCGCAACCGTCGCGGCCCGGGCTATTCGGGCTCCAGCCAGTATCTGGCGAAGTTTTTCAAGGTCGACGAAGCCGCGCTGCGCGCCGCGCTGGCCGCGGTCGGCCTCACGCCTCCCGCCACGCGCGAGGAGCGCGCGCCGCAGGTTCTGGTCGGTGATTACGTGTATTGGGTAAACAAGGACAACGGCGGCGGACTCTGGATCAACGGCCGCGACGCCACCCCGCGTGATCGCGCGCCCGCCCCGGCAGACGGAGCGCCCGTCGCGCAGGCCCCGGAGGTGTCGACGGTCGAGCCCGGCGTGTTCCGCGCCGTGCCGCGCGAGATGCCGCCGGTGCCGGCTCAGGCCGCGCCTGCTGAGTCCGCTCCTTCCGCCCCCGTCGCCGCGCCGGCTCCGGAGCCCGTAGCCGCTCCAGCCGCCGAGCCTGCGGAGTCGTCCGCCGCCGCTGCCTCGCCGCTCGCCGCTCTGCGTCTCGTGATGAAGCCCAACAAGAGCAAGAGCGGCCTGTCTGGCTCGCTCTCTTTTCTGGCG
>JBDLWD010000251.1:0-3625 GCA_039804465.1 Verrucomicrobiota bacterium
CTGGGCGCCCGCCCTGGCTACGGCGCGCTTCCTCCTTGTGGACGAACTGCACGCCCTGGCCGAAAACAAACGCGGCAGCCTCCTCGCCCTCGCCGCCGAACGCCTGGAAGCGCTCGTCGCATACTCCACGCTTCCTGCCCCACGCCCCTCGCTCCTCCGCATCGGTCTCTCCGCCACCGTCTCGCCGTTGCCCGAACTCGCCAGATTCCTCGCCGGCCCGGCCAGACCCTGCGAAATCGTCGAAATCCTTCCGACTGTAGCCAATCCGGCCCACCTCGCCGTCTTTTCCCCGATCGGTCGCAATCCGTATCCGGCCGCAGGCTACACCGCCACCCGGGTCCTGCGCGAGCTCGCCGCCGAGCTCAGGCGCCACCACACGACCCTGATTTTCACCAACACGCGCGCCGGAGCCGAATCCATCGGACTTCGACTAAAGCAACTTCTGCCTGACCTCGCCGCTTTGATCGAGGTCCACCACGCTTCGCTCGATCGCACCGTGCGCCTCGAGGTCGAAGACCGCCTCAAACGTGGCGAACTCCGCGCCGTCGTCTGCTCCACCTCGCTCGAACTCGGCATAGACATCGGCTCCATCGATCTCGTCGTCATGGTCTCGGCGCCAAAGGGCGTTGCCCGCGCCCTTCAACGCCTCGGCCGCTCCGGACACGCACCCGGCCAGACCGCGCGCGGTCTGCTCGTCGCCACCAACATCAACGACCTCGCCGAGTGCGCCGCCACCGTGCGCCTTATGCGCGCTCGCGCCCTTGAACCACTTCGCCTGCCGAGAAATCCCGCCGACGTGCTCGCCCAACACCTCGTCGGCATCGCCGTGCACGGCGACACCACGCCCGACGAGGCCTACGCGCTCGTCCGTCGCGCCCACCCTTTCGCCGAGCTCCCGCGCGAGCTCTTCGACCGAATCTTGCACTACCTTCAGGGCGGCGGACGTTCGCTCGAAAAGGCCTACGCGCACCTCTTCGGCAAAGTCTCTGTCGACGCCGACGGCCATCTCGCCCTGCCCGCGCCCAGGATCGCCCGCGATTTTTATCAAAACATCGGCACCATCGCATCCGAGGCCCACATCACGGTGAGATTGGGCCGGCGCAATCTCGGCACCGTCGAGGAGAGTTTTCTCAAAGGCCTTCGCCCGGGCGACATCTTCGTGCTCAATGCCCGCTGCGTTCGCCTGGTATCCACCACGCTGCTCACCGCCAAGGTCACCGCCGCCGACTCCGCCTTGCCCACTGTTCCGCGCTGGAACGCCAACAAAATGCCGCTCCAGAGTGGTCTCGCCGCCGAGGTTGTGCGTCTGCGCACCGAGATCGCGGCCCGACTCGATAAACCCGGAGCCGCCGAATCCTTTCTCGGCTCCCACTACGAGCTTTCCCCCGACAATGCAGCCGCGCTCGTCAGTCACTTCCGGCTCCAGGCGCGCATCTCGCGCATCCCCACGTGCGCCGCTCTCCTCGTCGAGCGCTACGCCGAGCCCGCCACCGGCCTTCTCCACTATTTTTTCCACAGCCTGATCGGACGCTCCGCCAATGACGCCCTCTCCCGAATCATTGCCCAGCGCATCCAGCGCACGCTTGGCGGCAACGCCCTCGTCACCCTCGACGATTACGGCTTCCTGCTCACGCTTCGCTCCTTTCAGCGCCTCGACTCTGCAGACGCAATCCGTCCGTTGCTGGCTCGCGCCGGCGCCGAGGACGACCTGCGCGCCGCGCTTGCCGAGAGCGAACTCGTGAAATGGCAGTTTCGCGGCGTCGCCCAAGCCGGCCTCATGGTGCCGCGTCGTGTGCGCGGCGCCGAACGCGGCTCCAAATCGCTTCAATGGAGTTCAGAGATCCTCTTCGACGTTCTCCGCCGCCACGAGCCCGATCACGTGCTGCTCACGGAGGCCTACGCGGAGGCGAGCACCCGCTTTCTCGACCTGCCCGCCGCCCTCGCCTTCCTCGAATCAACCGCCGCATTGTCCATTGATTTTCGCGATGTCGAACGCGTCGGCCCCTTCGCCTTCGGCATGTTCGTCTCGCGCATCAAGGAGACCATGATGCTGGAGGACCCCGAGACCACCATAGAGCGCCTCTTCAACGAGATGTATGGGAGCCTCCCGGAGATCGAACCCCTTAACCTCGACTAAAAACGCAAATGGACACGAGTAGTCTCCGCCATGTGCTTTCCCCGGTAATACGGCCACGCGATTAACTGTCATTTCCAGTGGTTAACCAACTCCTGCTCCCCGGTATCGTTTTCGACTCCCGCCTCGCACTTTTCATCGAGGCCACGAGTTCGCTGGTCGTTGCTGATCTTCACTGGGGATACGCCGAGAGTCACCGGGCTGCGGGCAACCTTCTTCCCGCGTGGGGCGACGACGAGATCGCGGCCACTCTGCACGCTCTCCTGTGCGACTATTCGCCGGCCGAACTCATCTGGCTAGGCGACTCCCTGCACACCTCGCGCTCTGCGCCGGACGCCCGGGCCCGCGCCGACGCTTTCATCGCAGCCTCACCCTGCCCCGTCCACGTGATAGCCGGCAATCACGACTCCCATTGGGCTCGCGCCCAGCCCGGCCCGATTTTGCGCGGTCGACTTGTGCTCCACCACGGCGACCGCGATCTGCCCCCCGACTTCCCGCTCCCCTCTGACCCCATCGAGATCATCGGCCATTACCACCCCGCGTTCGTTCACCGCGATGGAGCCGGCGCACGGTTGAAGCTTCCCGCCCTCGTCCAATCCCCTACGCGCCTGATCCTCCCTGCCTTCAGCCCCTGGGCCGCCGGCGTGGCTTGGAACGAGCGTCTCGCCCCTGGCGAGACGCTCTGGGCCGCCGCCCCGCGCCGCATCCTGCCCATACGCGCTGCCGCCGCTTGATACGACCTCGCCACGCTTTTTCGACTTTCGCCCGCCGCGCCTCCCGCGCAGCTTCGCGCCCATGGCCGACGCTCCCGCTTTTCTAACCGTCCGCGAACTCAAGTCCCCCGAGCTGAATCCCGGCGCTTCTTTCTCCGCCGTGCTCGTGGTCAAGAAGCTCCAGGTCAAGACCGCCTCCAATGGAAACGCTTTCCTCTCCATCGAGCTCGGCGACCGCGGAGGATCCTTTTCCTGCACCATCTTCGGCGACAGCCCTCTATTTGATCCGATCAAAACCGCCGGCGAGGGCGCGGTCTTTCGCGTCGAGGGCCGCAGTGATTCCTACCAAGGCCGTTTCTCGCCCAAACTCACCAAAGCCCAGCCGCTGACCGAGGAGCAGCTCGCCGCCGAACCCGGCCTCGTCGATGCGCTTGTCGAGCTGCCGCCCGAAAACGGCGACGAGCTCTGGGTCGAGTTCCAGACCTTCATCGACGGCATCAAACACGACGAGCTCCGCATGACCGTCCGCAGCGTCTTCGAGGAGATCGGGGAGGTGTTCCGCTACTCGCCCGCCGCCGTAGCCATGCACCATGCCTACCGGCACGGCCTTCTCGAGCACACCATTCACATGGCCCGCGCCTGCCGCGCCCTGCTTCCGCTCTACACCGAGGTCGACGCCGATCTCGCCATGGCCGGCATCCTTCTGCACGACACAGGCAAGACCATCGAATACGAGGGCACACTCGCCACCAAGCGCTCACGCCGCGGCATTCTCCAA
>JBDLWD010000252.1:0-10485 GCA_039804465.1 Verrucomicrobiota bacterium
GCCGCCTGACTATTCCGCCCTCCGCCGCTCCTCCTTCAGGTTTCCGTCCATCCAGCTTATCTCTCCTGAGCCTCTTTTTCTCCTGCGGCCACTGGCCGCATTACCACCAGCCCTCGGATACTCCGGAGAAGCTTAACTACGATAAACTGGCCGCGCTCATGCAGTGGATCGCCGGGCTTTTGCCTCGTCTCGACGAAGTTGACCTTTCCCACCGCCCTGCGGCAACCGGGGATTACTCCGCCCCATTCGAGGCGGCGTCCATCGCCCGCGCGCTCTCGCCAGAGACTCTCGCCCGGCTGGATATCGCCGCGCCCCGCACCCGCGCGGACGTGACCGCCTTCGTCGGCCGCCTGCTCCGTGAAACAACCGAGCTCGGATAAACTCTCAGTCATCCCGACTCGGGCTTGTTGCCTAGGGTTCCAAGTTTAAGCCGTGCTCCTGCTAAGTGCTCCCGGATTGGTATCTGGTTCTATCTGAAACCAAACAATCCGTTCACGCTTGCCGAAACTTACGGGGTGATGCGTGAAGCATGGTGGCAACCGACTTTCGGCGAACTCTTACCGTCAGGCGCAAGCTGGAATGGCAAAGGCTGGCGCCCATTTAACGTCCCATCAATTGTGGAGCTTTTATGAATCCAAGATCTGTTCCGGCTCTGCTTTGCATTCCTGACGGGATGGCTGCCGTTTTGTTTCTGGTTTTGGCGACTTGCCTCAGCGCAGAGGTGAAATTGGCGAGTCCTTTCACCGACCACATGGTTCTTCAGCGCGACCTGCCGGTTCCCGTCTGGGGACGGGCGGATCCCGGTGAACGCGTGACCGTGAGCTTCGCAGGGCAAAAGCGACGCGCAAAGGCGGGCGCGGACGGGGCGTGGCGGATTGAACTTAAGCCCCTTCAGGCCTCGGCCGAAGGCCGCGATCTAGTCGTGACAGGCTCCAAGACCAAGGAGCCGGTAAAGCTGACCGACGTGCTGGTGGGCGAGTTGTGGCTCTGCTCGGGGCAGAGCAACATGGATTTCACGGTGGCGAGGACGGAAAAATATTACTTCGCCGGCGTGATCAACGAGGCCGAAGAGGTGGCGGCGGCCCATCACCCGCGCATCCGCATGTTCACCGGACAGTGGAAAAAAAGCTACGAGCCGGAGACGAGCGTGGGCGGCGGGTGGCTGGTGTGCACCCCGGAGACGGTGCGCGAGTTTTCGGCGGTGGGCTATTTCTTCGCCCGACGTGTGCAGCAGGAGCTCGACGTGCCGGTGGGCATCGTGGCGCTGACCTTCGGCGCGAGCAGCGCGCAGGCCTGGGTGCGCCGCGAGGCCGCGCTGTCAGATCCGCGCCTCGCGGCGGAGCTGGCGAGATTTGACGAGGCTGTGCAGGCCTATCGCTCGGATCCCAAGGCGCTGGAGAAGCACGAGGCGGCGATGGTGGAATGGCGCGGGAAGGCCGAGGCCGCGAAGGCGCTAGGACAACGCGCGCCGCGCGCGCCGCGTCATCCCGATCCGGTGCAGAACCAGCACAACCCGACAGTCATGTTCAATGGCATGATCGCGCCCGTGATACCGTATGCGATCCGCGGCGTGCTATGGTATCAGGGCGAATCCATCCCCGGGCCGCGCGAGCTTTTCCCGGTCTGGAACGAGACGCTCATCCGCGACTGGCGTTCGCTTTGGGGGCGCGAGTTTCCGTTTTTCTTCGTGCAACTCGCGGGGCTCGACGGTCGCAGCAACAGCCCCGAGGTCCGCGCCCTCCAGGCCCAGGCGCTAAAGCTGCCCAACACCGGCATGGCCGTGGCTATCGACGTTGGCGACAAAACGGATGTGCACCCGAAGAACAAGCAGGCGGTGGGCGACCGTCTCGCGCGTCTGGCGCTGGCGCGGACCTACAAGCGCGACATTCCCGACTCGGGACCGACGGCGACAACGGTCACGCGCGAACCGGAGCACCGTTTGCGGATTCGTTTCGCCGATTTGCACGGTGGTTTGACTACTCGCGATGGCGCCGAGCCCGGCGGCTTCGAGGTCGCGGGCGCGGACGGCAAATTCGTGAAGGCCGATGCGGTGATCGAGGGCGACACGGTGGTGGTGCGCGCCACTGGAGTAACTGAACCGGTGGCGGTCCGCTACGCGTGGGCTTCGTGGCCGGAGAGCGCCAATCTAAAAAACCAGGCCCATCTGCCGGCCGCGCCGTTCATGCTGCAGGCAAAGTAAGCCGCGCTGGAAACGAGGGCTTCAGCGTGGCGCCAAGGCTTCGAGCGAAGGCTGGCCGCGTCCGCCGATGATGGGCTCGCCACGGTCGCCCTGGCGGAAGGCCTGCGTCATGGGATCCATGGGCAGGATTCGGCCGGCGGCGTCGAACTCCATGCGGACCAGGCAAACCTCGCGCTTGTAACCGCCGCCGCCGGGGATGGCGTGGCGGTGGTAGGCGACATACCAGCGGTCGGTGCCGGGAACCTGCACGATGCTGTGGTGGCCGGTGCCCTTGGCGGGGCCGTTTTTGCTAAGCACGGTGGCGTTTTCGGGCACGATTACCGGGCCGAGGGGATTCTCGGCGGTGCCGTAGGCGACGCGATAGTTGTCGCTGCGGGCGTCATCGACCGACCACATGAAGTAGTATTTCCCACCGCGCTTGAAGACGACGATACCCTCGCGGAAGTCGATGACGCGGCCCGAACTGGAGCCCTTGATCACGAACTCGACGGGGGGACCGTCGATCGTGAGCATGTCGCGCTTCAGCCTGACCACGTTCACCTCGCCGCCGCTGTTGCCCCAGTAGAGGTAGGCCTGACCATCGTCGTCGATAAACGGATACGGATCGATGGTGTTGGAGGTGATACGTGGATCGGCCTTGCGATCGAGGAGAGGACGGCCGAGAGCGTCGACGAAAGGGCCGGCGGGGGACTTGGCTGTGGCGACACCAATTTTCCCGTCGGCGCAGAAATAAAAATAGTAGGTGCCGTCGCGTTCGATGCAGTCGGGCGCCCAGGCCTTGATGTTGGCCCAGGCGAGCTCCTTGGTGACGTCGAGGATCATGCGCTCCTTTTTCCATGTCACGAGGTCGCGGGAGGACCAGACGGAGAAGTCGGTGGTGAGCCACTGGTCTTTGTCCGAGGTCGGATAGACGTAGTAGGTGTCGCCGAAGACTCGGATGGAGGGATCCGCGGTGAATACGTCGAGGATGGGAACGGGCGGGAGAGCGGAATCAGCGGACACGGGGGGAAGGGCGGGCGCGGCGAACGCGAGCGCGCCAAGGAGGGCGAGTCGTGGGGTCACGGGGTGGAGCACGGAATGGAGAGGCGGGCGGGGGGCAGGCCTTCAGCCTGGGCGGAGACGACAATTTCGCCCGTGGCGCCGGCGCGGGCGCGGACGTAGGCGAGGGCGAGGCCGTTGAAGGTCTTGCGCTCGGTCGAGGGAAACGCGGTGTGGTCGGTGGCGTCGCCGTTGTCGGTGGCCAGGATGTCGGCGGAGCCGGAGACGGAGAAACGCACGGGCAGTTTGGCGCGCGGCACGAGATTGCCGGCGGCGTCCTCCACGCGGACACGGACGAAGGCGAGATCCTTGCCGTCGCCGAGCACCGAGGGGCGCTCCGATTCCAGGCGCAGGACGGCGGCGGGACCGGCGGTGCGCTGGACGGCCTCGGCCCACTTTTGGCCGTTCTTGTAGGCGACGGCGCGGAGTTCGCCGGGCTGGTAGACGACGTCGTCCCAGCGCAGGCGATAGTCGCGCAGGCCGCGTTTCTTGCGCCCGAGGGACTGGCCGTTGAGGAAGAGCTCGGCCTCGTCACCCGAGGTGTAAAGGTGGACGGGAGTCACCTGGCCGACGCGGTCGGGCCAGGTCCAGTGGGGCAGAAGGTGCGCCCTGGGCAGATCGGGGCGCCAGCGAGCCTGATAGAGATAATAACGGTCCTTGGGGAAGCCGGCGAGGTCGACGATGCCGAAGTAGCTGGAGCGCGAGGGCACCTTGATCTTGCCGAGCTCAGCGAGCTCGCGGGCGGCGCGCTCGCGCTGGGCGGGGTCGGCGTAGTTCAGGACGTTGGTGGCGTCGCTGTTGTAGGGGGTGGGCTCGCCGAGGTAGTCGAAGCCGGTCCAGACGTATTCGCCGAGGACATACGGATTCTCGTCCTGAGCCCGGAACTCGGTGTCGGGCGTGGTGGCCCAGCCCGGGGTGTAGAGATCGTAGCTGCTCATCTGGAAATCGGAGCGCCCCTGGTCTCTTTCGTTGGACACGGGGAAGAAATACTCGCCCCGGGAGCTGATGGTGGAGGCGGTCTCGCTGCCGATGAGCGGAATGCGCGGGTGGCGGGCGTGGAAGGCGGGGTATTCGTGCGGCTTGTAGTTGTAGCCAAAGACATCGAGGGAGCTTTCGAAGCCGTTGTAGCCGGACCAGACGTGGTTGAAGCCGGCGGTGACGGGACGTGAGCGGTCCTCCTCGCGGACGATGCCGGCGAGGCGGGTGCTGAGGCGCCAGCCGACGGTGTCGCGCTGCTCCACGACCTCGTTGCCGATGCTCCACATGACGACCGAGGGATGATTGCGGTCGCGGCGGATCATGGCGCGCAGGTCTGCCTCGTGCCACCATGGGAAATCGATGGAATAGTCGTTGTCTTTTTTCTTCAGGGCCCAGGCGTCGAAGGCCTCGACCTGGACCAGGAGGCCGAGACGATCGCAGAGCTCGAGCAGTTCGCGGGCGGGCGGGTTGTGCGAGGTGCGGATGGAGTTGGCGCCCATGTCGCGGAGGATGCGGAGCTGGCGCTCCAGCGCGGCCACGTGGACGGCGGCGCCGAGCGCGCCAAGATCGTGGTGCTGGCAGACGCCGTTGATGCGCACGACGCGGCCGTTCAGCAGAAGGCCACGAACGGGATCGACGGATAGGGAACGAATGCCGAACGGGGTCTCCAGCCGATCGATGGTCTTCCCATCGCGCTCAACGGTGGCGACGGCAAGGTAGCGGTGTGGCGTGGCGAGATCCCAAAGAAGAGGGTTCTCGACCCCGAGACTGAGAGAGGTCTGGCGGGGCAAGCCGGCGCGCACTTCGAGCCACTGTGGCTGGGAGACGGCGACCGGGGAGGGAGAGGCACGGCCGTCGGCGTCGAGCGTGTGCAGGGCCACGCGGACGCCGACCTTGGCGGTCTTTTCCTCGCGGTTGGCGATCTCGAGACGAATATCGACCGTGGCGGCTTCGGGCGAGATGAACGGAGTGGTGATGAACGTGCTCCAAGGTTCGAGGTGCACGCGCTCCGTCTTCACGAGGCGAACCTTACGGTAAATGCCGCCGCCTGGATACCAGCGCGACGATTCGCGGGGGTTTTCGAGGCGGATGGCGAGGGTGTTGTCGGCGCCGGGTTTGGCGTAGGGCGTCAAATCGAGCCGGAAGGAAGTGTATCCGTAGGGCCAGCCGCCGACGAAGCGACCATTCAGCCAGACGGCGGAGTGGGACATGGCTCCATCGATCTCGAGCACGAGACGACGGCCGGCGTCGGAGGCGGCGAGAGGAAAAGTCTTTCGATACCAGCCGACCCCGTGCCAGGGGAGTTTGCCGGTTTCGCCGGGGAGCTCTTGATCGAAGGGGCCCTCCACACCCCAGTCGTGGGGAAGGTCGAGCGCGCGCCAGGCGCTATCGTTGTAGTCGGACCCGATGACGGCGAGGGTGGAGCCGGGCTCCGCACCGGCGGGGCGGGCGTGAGGGGTTGGCGAGTAGTTGGAAAACTCGTTGGTGAGCGGTAACAGCCAAGGGCGAATGGCATCGCGGGCCAGGTCTTGGCCTACGGGTTCGGGATCATTGCGATGAAAGCGCCAGCCAGAGTCGAAGGCGACCACCTCTCGAGAGGCTGAAAACATGACGCAGGTAGGCGAAAGGAGAGCCAACATAAGCCGAGGGAATCAAGGGAATGGCATGGGGTGGTGCCATGAGCGGACTCATATGGGGTGCATGGCAAGCCTCCGCGGTGCGGAAACCGGAACGGGTTGCCCGCACGAAGCCACATTCCGCAGTCGATCGGAACGTCTGACACGGAACGTGCTGATAGGTTTGGGCATGAACGAGATGTCGCCGCTAGGAGAGCTTCACCCGGCGGGTGACAGGGATTTCACGCTTTCGACGGCGGGAGGTCGGGTGCGTTTGTCGGTGACGGAGGACGTGTTGACGCCGTTCGGAGGGCTGGTGCCGTGGGCAGCTTACGCCAAGCATATCGGCATTAGCCGAGAAGCTGGCGGCGGATTGTCCGGTGAAGCGCACCAGCCCCAACGCCGCGCCGGTGTATGACATCTCCAGTCCTTCATGCTCACCGCATTGACCGACGGGCGGCGTTTTTCGCATGTGGAGCGTTTGCGGGAAGATCCGACCATTCCGGAGCTTTTCGGCATGGAGTAGGTGGGGTGACGACACCGTGCGGCGCTTCTTCAAATCCGTCGATCCGGTGCTCGGCGCGGAGTGGATCGCCCGCAATATAAAGCCCATGTGGGGCGCTTTGCCCGATCGTATCATCATGGATTGGGACTCCACGGTGGAGCCCAAATACGGTAACCAGGAGGGAGCCGGGATCGGGTATAATCCCGGCAAGCCCGGACGGCCCTCGTTTCATCCGCTTTTGGGCGTGGTGGCCGGCACCCGTTTGTGCCCGGCGTATCGCTTCCGCTCCGGCGACACGGCGACGGCCACGCAGTGGAAAGAGGCGATGGAGGATGCGCAGCGCTGGCTGGGCGAACGCCACGTCTGGCTCAATCGCGGCGACCTCGGCCTGGGCCACGACGCGGTCATTAGCTGGCACGAGCAAAGCGCGTCGCGCCCGAAGTATCTGTTCAAACTCAAGCTGACCTCCGGGGTTCGCGCCGCCCTGCACCGGGTGCCCTCCGAGGCGTGGCAGGGTCCGAACGTGCTCGGTGCCTGGCAAGTGGCCGAAAGCCGGCTGCGGCTCTCCGGCTGGCAACAGGAACGCCGGGGGGGGGGGGGGCTCCCCCCAGTTGCAGGGCATGGTGCCTTCGGAAAAGAGCGGCGAACTTTGGGACAAAAACAAACACGAGTTCGCGGTGTATGTGACGAGCCTGCCGCTGGAGTTTAACGCGTGGCAGATCCTGCAATATTATCGCGAACGGGCAGACACCGAAAACGTGTTCGACGAACTCAAGAACCAGTGGGGATTTTCCGGCTTCTGCGCCAAGTCCCGCGCCACCACCGAACTGGCCGCGCGGCTCTTGCTGCTGGTGTATAATCTCTGGGTGCTGTTCGTGCGCTTCATCGTGCCGCACAAGCATACCGAAGCCAAACGCGACCGAAGATGGTTCCTGTTGATCGCCGCACGCCTCGTCCAATCCGGCCGGCAAAAGAAAGTCCAGGTCTCCATTCGCGGCGGTTGGGCCCGGCAATTACGCGACGGCTACCTGCGGCTCCACGACTGGATTCGAACAACTGCGCCGCAGTTGAAAACCGCCGTCCCTGCCACGACCTGAAATCAGTGACTCCTCGCCCAAAAACACCTCTTCAACTGCGGAATTTATGATAATGCGACGGCGTGGCCGGGAAACCGCAACGAAAGCTCCGGCGCGCCCGGACAAAAAAAGAAAGCCGCCGCACCTTGCGGTGCGACGGCCTTGATTGAGCGATTGTGCCAGGCGCAGGCCGGGGAACGGCGCGGACTTAGTAGTCCATGCCGCCCATGCCGCCGCCGTGACCGCCGGCGGGGGCGGCGGGCTTGTCCTTCTCGGGGGCGTCGGTGATGATCGCCTCGGTGGTGAGGAGCAGGCCCGCGATCGACGCGGCGTTCTGGAGGGCGGTGCGGGTGACCTTGGTCGGGTCGACGACGCCGGCCTTGACGAGGTCCTCGTAGGCGCCAGTGGCGACGTTATAGCCGTTGGCGCCCTTCGAGGCGAGAACCTGCTGGACGACGACGGCGCCCTCGACGCCGGCGTTGAAGCACAGCTGCTTGAGGGGGGCCTCGACGGCGCGGCGGATGATCTGGGCGCCGAGCTTCTCGTCGCCTTCGAGCGAGTTGATGGCGGCGTCGACGGCCTTGGCGGTGCGCAGGAGGGCGACACCACCGCCGGAGACGATGCCTTCGGCGACGGCGGCGCGCGTGGCGTGGAGGGCGTCTTCGACGCGCTGCTTCTTCTCCTTCATCTCGGACTCGGTGGCGGCGCCGACATTGATGACGGCAACGCCGCCGGCGAGCTTGGCGAGGCGCTCCTGGAGCTTCTCCTTGTCGTAGTCGCTGGTGGTTTCCTCGATCTGGCGGCGGATCTGCTTAACGCGGCCCTGGATGTCGGAGCCCTTGCCGGCGCCCTCGATGATGGTGGTGTTCTCCTTGTCGACGACGATGCGCTTGGCGCGACCGAGGTCGGAGATCTGGACGTTCTCGAGCTTGATGCCGAGGTCCTCGGAGAGGAGACGGCCGCCGGTGAGGATGGCGATGTCCTCGAGCATGGCCTTGCGGCGATCACCGAAGCCGGGAGCCTTGACGGCGCACACGTTGAGCGTGCCACGGATCTTGTTGACCACGAGCGCGGCGAGGGCCTCGCCCTCGACCTCTTCGGCGATGATGAGGAGGGGTTTGCCGGTCTTGGCGGCGGACTGGAGGATGGGGAGGAACTCCTGGAGATTGGAGATCTTCTTCTCGTGAATGAGGATGTAGGCGTCCTCGAGGATGGCCTCCTGGCTCTCCTGGTTGGTGGAGAAGTAGGCGGAGAGGTAGCCCTTGTCGAACTGCATGCCCTCGACGACGTCGAGGGTGGTCTCGATGGATTTGTTCTCCTCGACGGTGATGGTGCCGTCCTTGCCGACCTTGTCCATCGCGTCGGCGATGATGTCGCCGATGGTCTTGTCCCAGTTGGCGGAGACGGTGGCGACCTGGCGGATCTCCTCGGTGTCGTTCACCTTCTTGGAGATCTTGGCGAGCTCGGCGACGGCGGCCTCGACGGCCTTGTCGATGCCGCGCTTGAGGTAGATCGGGTTGGCGCCGGCGGTGACGTGCTTGAGGCCTTCCTTGTAGACGGCCTCGGCGAGCACGGTGGCGGTAGTGGTGCCGTCGCCGGCGGCGTCATTGGTCTTGGAGGCGACCTCCTTGACGAGCTGGGCGCCGATATTCTCGTAGGGGTCGGCGAGCTCGATTTCCTTGGCGACGGTCACGCCGTCCTTGGTGACGGCGGGGGAGCCGAATTTCTTGTCGATGACGACGTTGCGGCCCTTGGGACCGAGGGTGACCTTGACGGCGCGGGCGAGGAGCTCGACGCCGCGGAGGACCTTGTGGCGGGCGGCTTCGTCGAAGAGGAGTTGTTTGGCGGCCATAGTATTAATGAATTTGGGATTTTAGATTAGAGATTTGAGATTACGCGGTGCCGAAAGGCGGAGCGTTTTAGGCGACAACGCCGAGGATGTCGTCCTCGCGGACGAGGGTGAACTTCTCGCCGTCGATCTTCACCTCGGTGCCGCCGTATTTGCTGATGAGCACCTTGTCGCCGACCTTGACCTCGAAGGAGACGGCCTTGCCGTTTTCATCCTTCTTGCCGGTGCCGAGGGCGATGACCTCGGCCTCCTGGGGCTTCTCCTTGGCGGAATCGGGGATGATGATGCCGCCGCGGACCTGCTCTTTTTCCTCGATGTGCTTCACGAGGACGCGATCGCCGATGGGCTTGATTTTGACTTTGGCCATATGGGTTTGGGTTAGGTTGGTTTAACGCTTACGGGAGTTATGATTTGTATCCGATACTTGGTTACAGCTCGCCCGGCTGGGCCGGGCGAAAGGGGTTCACTTCTTGTCGTCGTCCACGACCTCGAAGTCGGCGTCGACGACCTTCTTCTCCTTCTTGGCGGAAGAGGCCGAGCCGCCGCCGGCGGCCTCGGGGCCGGGGCCGGCGTCGCCGCCCGGGGCGGCGCCAGCGGCCTGGGCGGCCTGGTAGAGCTCGGCGCCGATCTTCTGGAGGTTCTCGAGCGAGGCCTTCATCTTGTCGACGTCGCCTGACTCGAGGTCCTTCTTCGCGTCGGCGAGGGCGGTCTCGAACTTGGACTTGATCTCGGCGGGGAGCTTTTCGCCGGAATCCTTGAGGGTCTTTTCGAGTCCGTAGATGGTGCTATCGAGCTGGTTCTTGGTCTCGACCTCCTCCTTGCGCTTCTTGTCGGCCTCGGCGTTGAGCTCGGCCTCGCGGGTCATCTTCTCGACCTCTTCCTTGGAGAGTCCGGAGCTGCCCTGGATGGTGATCTTCTGGTCCTTGCCGGTGCCGAGGTCCTTGGCGGTGACGTTGAGGATGCCGTTGGCGTCGATGTCGAAAGTGACCTCGATCTGGGGGGTGCCGCGGGGCGCGGGCGGGATGCCGTCGAGCTTAAAGTTGCCCAGCTTCTTGTTGTCGCGGCTCATCGGGCGCTCGCCCTGAAGCACGACGATTTCCACGCCGGGCTGGTTGTCCGAGTAGGTGGAGAACACCTGCGACTTCTTGGTCGGGATGGTGGTGTTGCGGGAGATCATCGCGGTGGAGACGCCGCCGGCGGTCTCGATGCCGAGCGTGAGCGGG
>JBDLWD010000253.1:0-3213 GCA_039804465.1 Verrucomicrobiota bacterium
GATGACCTTGCCGGTGACCTTGAGCGCGCCTTCCTGCGTCTGGAGGAACGAGATGCTGTTGCCGATGTTGATCCCGGCGGCGCCGGAGCGGCGGGCGGCGGCGGTCAATTTCATGGAAACCGCGAGGCCGCCGGCGTCGTCGGCGGGCGAGACGATTTTGGATCCGCTGGAGAGCCGGTTCAGGCTCTTTTGCAGCATCGAGTTGGAAGCGGCGAGGTTGTTGGAGGCAACGGTCGCCGCGTAGTTGGTGTTAATTACAACTGCCATGGTGGTATCTTTCCTTGATGAACGCGACGTCCGTCGTCGCCACGGACCCGGAAATACGGTCCGGGTCGGGCCGTCCGGGGCGGAAGCCCCAAAGCGTTAACCCTGCACGGGAAAATGCGGCCGACTGCTAGTGGTAGTAATACGAGGAAATGACACGCCCCATGGCTATTTCAAAGAACACCCGCGAAGGGGGTAAAAACGGCAGGAGGATCCATTGGAGCGGATACACCCTGCGGTGGGCGGGCGGCGCGGCCCGGAGCGGGCCGCGCGCCGTCGGAGAAAGGGCTTAGCCCTGGAGCAAACGCAAGGCGGTCTGCGCGCTCTGGTTCGCCTGGCTGAGCATTGCCGTGCCGGCCTGCACCAGGGTGTTCCATCGAGCGAGCTGGGTGGACTCCGACGCCACGTCGACATCGATGATGCGGCTGTTGGCGGACTCGAGGTTGGCCTTGTTCACCGTAAGCAGCTCGGAGGCGAAGGAGAGGCGGCTCTGCTGGGCGCCGTTGGAGGCGCGCATGGTAGCCACGTTCTCGATGGCGGACTTGATATCGGCGATGGACAGGACGCCGAGGGCGGTGGCGGTGGTGGCCACGAGGCCCACACCGGTGCCGGTGCTGGCGAGATCGACGCCGTTCGCGATCGTGACCGCGCTGGAGGTCGAGGCGTCCTCGGTGGTGAAGACCGAGAAGCCGGTGGTGCTCGTGCCGAAGAGGCTGACGCCGTTGAAGGCCTCGCCCGAGATGGCGGTGAGCTGGCTTTGCAAGGCGAGGAACTCGGTGTTGTAGTTCGCCTTGTCGTTATCGGTCTTGGTGACGTCGTCGTTCAGCATGCGAAGCTCGCCGATACGCTCGAGCACCTTGGCGGTGACCTTGAGCGCGCCGTCCTGCGTCTGCAGGTAGGAGGTCGCGTTGCTGAGGTTGATGTTCACCGCGCCCTGGCGGCGGGCGGTGGCGGACAATTTCATCGAAACGGCGAGGCCACCGGCGTCATCGGCCGGGCTGACGATCTTGGAACCGCTCGATAGACGATTCAGGCTCTTCTGGAGGGCCTGATTGGAAGCAGCGAGGTTGTTGGACGCAACCGTGGCCGCGAAGTTAGTGTTAATGACGACTGACATGGTGATCTTCCTTGATGAAACTGCCCTGTCCGTAGGGCGACGGGCCGATGGAGGATTCGGACCCGATCCGGCCGCAACACTTGTCGCGGTTGCCTTGTATTGCGGAACAAACTACGTCCGGCTTTAGCGCGAATCGCGAAAATTAATTTTCACCCGCGAGCTAAAGTTTTCGCGACTTCTGCCGTGCACGAGCGAAGAGCGGAGGAAAAAGCACGGGCCTGGCCCGCGTAATCAAGCAGGGCGCCACGCGAAATATTCTCGCGCAGCGAAGCAGCGAGGGCGCGGCGGCCTTCGAGATCACGCGCCAGGGCGCAGGCGATTTCGACGTAGGAATCCGGAGTTTCCGCGATCCATTCCGGATGACCGGCGGCGGAAAGCAGGGAGACGCCCACGCGGGAGCGATGCTCGCCGCCCGCGAGCGTGACAACCGGCCGGCCCATCCAGAGCGCCTCGCAGGTCGTGGTCGTGCCGTGATAAGGAAACGGATCGAGCGCGACGTCTACGCGGGCGTAGAGCGCAAGATGCCCGCCGGTGGAAGCGATCCTGCCCACCAAATCGACGCGATGCGGATCGAGACCGCAGGCGGAAAAACGCCCGCGCCACTCGGCGACGTTCTGCGGCTCGTCGAAGCCGTGGCCTTTTAGCAGGAGGCGAGAGCCGGGCGTGGCTTCGAGCACCCGGGCCCATAGGCGCAGGGTGGCATCGCTCAACTTGGCAGGGGTGTTGAACGAACCAAAAACGACGGGCTCCCCCGCCCCGCCGCGCGGCGCCTCCACCGCGCCAGAATCCGGCGCGGGCGAGAATGCCCAGGCGCAGGAGGAAAAACGCACAAGCCTCTCGGTGTGCCACGCGTCCGTCACGCCCTCGGGATCCGCAAAGGCGTCCGTCAGGCGGAAATCCATCTCCGCCAGGCCGGTGGTGCCGGGATAACCCAGATAACTGACCTGCACCGGTGCCACGCGCTCGGCGTAGACGGGCAGGCGGTTGAAGCCTGTGTGCCCGGCGAGATCGAGCAACAGGTCGGGTGCATCGGCGCGCAAACGATCGCGCACGGAGTCATGCGGAAGCCCGGCGAGACTGGTCCAGCGCGCGGCATGTTTTTTCAGCTCCGCGCTCACCGCATCCTCGATCGGGTGGTCGTGGTAGAGCCAGACCTCCAGTTCGCCAGGCGGCAGGTGGGCGAGCAAAGGCAGGAAAAATTGCGCCACGGCGTGCCGGCGCAAATCGGGGGAAACCACGGCGACGCGAAGCGGGCGCACGCCGTCCCACGGGGCAGGCGCGCGCCAGGCGGGACCACGGCGCGGGCGGGCGGCCCCGTAGGCGCGGGCCGCACCAGCGACGACCGGAGCGTCGGAGGCGTCCGAATAGTTCAGGCAGAGCAATCGCGCGCTGCCGGCCTCCGCATGAGAGGGATCGGCCGCGAGAACGCGTCCGTAGGCCTGGATCGCCTCGGTGAGCCGGCCCGAATCCTGATAAGCTAGACCCAGCCCGAGGTCGATGCCTGGCAGTCCGGGCTGGAGGCCCGAGGCCCGCTCCAAGGCCGCAAGCGCGGGCCGGGCCCGGTGTAGATTCGCGAGCGCGGTGCCGAGGTTTTTCCATGCCTCGGCGTTATCAGGCCAAAGTCGCGTGGCCTCCTCGAGGACGGGCAGCGCGCCGCCCATCCCATGCTTGGCGATCACGAGGTGACAGACGCGGAAGAACGCCTCGGGCGAATCGCGGCGCAACGCGCACACGGCGCGCGCGGCCTGGATCGCCTCGTCGAGCCGGCCGCGGCGGCGCTCCACCGCGGCAAGATGCTCCCAAGGCTCCGCTGCCTTGGGGTCGCGCACGGC
>JBDLWD010000254.1:0-2953 GCA_039804465.1 Verrucomicrobiota bacterium
CGGTAGCCCTTGATGCGCGCGGCGACCTTCTTGATGCGTTCGACATCACCGACGGAGGTGCCGCCGTATTTCTGGACGATGCGGGACATGGTCTTGGGAAAGGGTTTCGAAAAAGACGAAAGGAGAAAGGCAACCGGGAGTGGCGCGCTGACTCAAAACAAAACTTAAACCGCGGGAAGGGCCCACGAAACACACGAAATAGCACGAAATTAGGAGCTCCGGCTTTCGTGCCCTTTAGTGTGTTTTGTGGGCAAACTCCTTCCGAAACAGGCTCGCGCAGGCGGTCAATTTCCCCACGGTCCGGGGCATGTTCGAAATCTCCGGCACCATTAAAAAGCTCTTCGACGAGCAGACCTTCGGCAGCGGCTTCAACAAGCGCGAGTTCGTGCTCACGATCGAGAGCGGCCGTTTTCCGCAGGACATCAAGTTTGAGTGCGTGAAGGACAAGATCGCGCTCCTCGAAGGCCTGGAGCCCGGCTCCAAGGTGAAGGTCTTTTTCGATCTGCGCGGCCGCGAGTGGAAGGAAAGCTACTTCGTGAACCTCAACGCGTGGAAGATTGAAGCCGAGGGCGCGGGCGAATCCTCTGCTCCGGCCCCGCGCGCGAAGGGAGCTCCTGCAACCAAGGGCAAAAAGCCCGCGCCAGCCGTGGACGACGACGGAGCTCCGCTGCCAGACGAGCCCGGCGAGACGGTGCAGGACGAAGACGTGCCGTTCTGAGCAGGTAATTGAACCACGGAGAACACGGAGGATACAGAGAAGCGAAAAGAGGCCGAGCCCGAGTGAGCATACGCTCCTCAAGCTTGGCCTCATTTTTTTCCCCTCCGTGATCTCCGTGTTCTCCGTGGTGAAAAAACGGGTCCTTACTTGCGGATCTGGTAACCAGCGGCGCTCAGATCGGTCTGCACCTTGTTAAAGGCCACATTGACCTCGTCGTCGGTAAGCGTGCGGTCGGCGGCGCGGAAGGTCAGCGAGAACGCGAGACTCTTCTGCCCCTCGGGCACGCCCTTGCCGGTGTAAACGTCGAAAATCTCGACGCCTTCCAGCGCGAAGGCGTTGCCCGCGGCGGCACGGGCGTGCTTCGCGATGGTCTTCTGCACATCGACCGCTGGCGTGGCGGCGGGCACCACGACGGCGAGATCGCGCAGGGCGGCGGGCTGGAGGCTGAAGGGCTTGTAGCCGCGGCGCTCGGCGTCGGCGCTCACCTTTTCCGACACGATGGCGAAGAAGCCGGCGTAAACCTTGCCGGTGATGCCGAGGACCTTGAGGTGCGCGAGGCTCACGAGACCGAACTGCGCCATCCAGCCGTGCTCGATGTTGCCGGCGGTGGCGGCGTGGCCGGCCTGCCAGGCCCGGGCGGCATCGCTGCCCTCGGCGATGAGCGCGGTGGGCTGGCGGTCCAGCTCGATGCCGGCAAAGGCGGAAACGGTGCCGGTGTGGCGCTTGGCGGTGTAGAAATCGGCCGCCTCGCGGGCGCGCCAGCTGCGCTCGCCGGTCTCGTCGGCGATGACGAAGGCGACCGCCACGCATTCGGAAAGCTGGCCCTTGCGCTCAAGGAAGACGCGGCCGGTCTCGAAGAGACGCGAAGCCGCGACGCCGCGCGATTGGTTGAGCGCGAGCGATTCGAGCAGGCCGCCGACGAGCGAGGAGCGCAGGTGGGACTGGTCCTCGACAAAGGGGTTGGCGAGCGCGAGCGCGGCGGTCTGCGCAGACGTGGCCCAGGCGGCGACCTCCTTGGCGGAGCGCAGCGTGTAGTTAACGCACTCGTGGAAACCCGCGCCAACAAGGGCGGAGGCGGTCGCGCGGTTGAAGAGCACGATGGCGTCGTCGTTGCCCACCAGGCCGGGCGATTGGATGACGGAGGACGGGATCTTCTCGGTGCCGTGGAGGCGCACGACTTCCTCGACGAGGTCGATGGGACGCTCGAGATCGTCGCGCCAACTCGGGATGGAGAAGGTCCAGGCAGGGCCGCGGTTTTCGGTCGGGTCCTCGCGGGTGACGACGAGTTCAAGGCGTTCGAGCGCGGCGCGCATATCGGCGGCGGGGATTTCGAAGCCTAGCTTTTCGTTGATGTAGGCGGGCGTGACCGTGATCTCGCGCTCCCAGGGCGGCACGGAACCGACTCGGTGAATGGGACCGGCCACGGCGCCGCCGGCGTGGGCGAGCACGAGGTCGATGAAGCGGTGCGCGGCCTCGTCGAGCGAGTGGACGTCGACACCGCGTTCGTAACGGTAGGAGGAATCGGAGGCGAGGCCGAGGCGCTTGGAGGTGGAGCGCACGGACTGGCGCTTGAAGTAGGCGACCTCAAGGACGAGGTCGGTGGTGTCGGCGGAGACGCCGGAGTCTGCGCCGCCCATGATGCCGGCGATGACGACGGGCTTCTGCGCGTCGGCGATGACGAGAACGTGCGGGTTGAGCGCGCGCTCTTTGCCGTCGAGAGTGACGATCTTTTCGCCTTCGGTGGCGTGGCGGACGACGATCTCGGCGCCGGCGAGTTTCTTGGCGTCGAAGGCGTGCACGGGCTGGCCGTATTCGAGCATCACATAGTTGCCGATATCGACGATGTTGTTGATCGGGCGCAGGCCGACGGCGGCGAGACGGCGCTGGATGAAGTCCGGCGAGGGGCCGACCTTCACGCCGGTGACGACGGTGGCGGTGTAGAGCGGGCAGTCCTTCTCGGCGGTGACGCGGACGGAGGCGAGCAGGTCGGCGCGAGCGGAGGCGGCGATCTTGGCGGGGGTGAAGGAAACATCCGGGTAGCGGAGCTCTTTCTTGAACCAAGCGGCGAGCTCGCGGGCGATGCCGAGGTGGCTGAGGGCGTCGGGGCGGTTGGGCGTGATCTCGATGTCGAAGACGGTGTCGCCGGCGGGGAGCACGTCGTTGATCGGCGCGCCTAGGGTGGTTTCGCCCGGGAGGATGAGTAGACCTTGGGCGTCCTCGGCGATGGTGAGCTCC
>JBDLWD010000255.1:0-4061 GCA_039804465.1 Verrucomicrobiota bacterium
GCCATTTCCCATCCCGACGAGACCGGCCGCCCGTGTTTGTTCACTTCGCCGCCCAGCGGGCACCCGCTCAGTTCCACCCCTTCACGTTGTTTCGGGGCCAGTGGCCCAGCCACAGGCCATCTCTGCGCTTCCGCGCTACGTCACGATCATGCTCCCTCAGGAGGATAGATCGCCGATCCCGAGCCCCACCGCACTGTCAGCCCCACCCAAAAGGGTGGGGTTTTTGTTTGCACGCATTGCGTTTGAATTACCGCGCACGAGGGCGCACAACACAAAACGTGTTGTAAGGTGCGTTGTAAGTAGAGACTTGAAAACCCAGTTTAAAATTACTTAAGCGCTCCTCAAGAGTGACTTACAACCTTGGTGGAGCAGATGGGAATCAAACCCACGACCTCTTCATTGCGAACGAAGCGCTCTATCAACTGAGCTACTGCCCCAAGGTTGCCGACAAGCTAGGTTTTATGGAGGCGGGCCTCGCTTGGAGTAAACACCATTTTTCCCGATGTTTTTCTCCGGACGGAGTCAGGGCTGGTCGTGCGGCACCGGAGATGCTTTTCCATGAAAGGTCATGCTCTTCCGCAACAGTCGCCAAATACCGGGCCTCCTTCTGGGCCTCCTAATAGTCGTCCTTCCCGCACCATCCAGAGCCGATCCAGCCCCAGCCCCCGCGGCTCTGGTTGCCGTGCTCACCGCATATCCGCCGGAGACGGACGCACTCGTGGCCGATTTTGGACTGAATAAAGGCGGCTTCACCCAACAGCGGGTCAAAGGCTTTCGCTACCAGCGGGGCGTGGTCGAGGGAAAGGACGTGGTCGTGTTCGAGACCGGCATGAGCCTCGTCAACGCCGCCATGGCCCTGCAACTCGCCCTTGAACGCCTCCCCATCACCCACGTGCTCTTCGCCGGCGTGGCCGGCGGCATCGATCCCGCGCTGCACGTGGGCGACGTGGTGATACCCGAACGCTGGGCCTACCATGGCGAGGCCGCCTACTTCAATCCGACCCCCGACGGGAACGGCTGGGTCAAGGCGGACTACTTCACCAAGCGTTACCCGAACTTCGGCATGATATTCCCCGACGAGGTGGTCGCCATCCGGGCGGACAAGGAGAAATTCGAGCGCGTGGCCGCCTTTCCCGCCGATCCCGCGCTGCTCGCGGTGGCGCGCCGCGCCGTGGACAAACTGGGGCCCGTGCGCAGCGCCCGCACCGGCCGTGAAATCACAATAAGCGTGGGCGGCACGGGCGTCAGCGGCACCGTGTTCCTGGACAACCGCGCCTATCGCGAATTCGTGTTCAAGACTTGGGGCGCGCGTTGCCTCGACATGGAGACGACCGCCTACGCCCACGTATGCTACACCAACGAAATACCGTTCCTCGCCGTCCGCGCGCTCAGCGATCTGGCGGGCGGGCAGACCGAGGGCGAGGTCAACGTGATCGACGCCAACGAACACACGTCTTCCGTCCACGCCGTGCGGGTCCTGCGCGCCATCCTGCGCGAACTTTGAACGGTCGCGCGCGACCTCGGGTCAAGCCACCGGAGCCGAATCCCCGGCGGGCGCGCGCACCGCGCAGGGCAGCAAGGCCGCGTCCTGCATGCCATGGATGATCTTTTTGTCCGGAGGGCAGAAGGTCGCGAGCGCGCCTGCCAGCTCGGCCTTGTCGCCCTTCACGAAGAAATACGGGCACAGACGCAGGCGGCCGGACTCCGGCGCCGCCTCCCCGCCCGCGGTGGGATAGAGGGCGTGCGAGGCACGCCGCGGCTTTCGGTAGCTTTGCAACACGTGTAAGTTCAGCGGCGCGTCCGCGATGGCGATGTCCACCGCCGCCTGCCACTCCTCGCGCGAGCAGTCCGCGCCATAGGCCACGCTGCGAGCTCCCCACGCGGTCTCGTGAAAGCCGGAGATTTTCAGGATGAGCTCGCGCTCCTTTTTCGAGGCGTCGACCAGCCCTCGCCAGTCGGCGAGCGCGCGACCGCCGACCGTCGGTCCCACCAGCGTCGCGCCGGGAGGCAGCGGCGCCGGATCCACCACCCACGAGGCGGGAATGAGGGCCTTGAGCCGCTCGCGGGACTTCGCCGGCAACGCCTCGGCCCAGTAGTCCTGCAGCAGGTGATGATGAAATAGCGCCAGCCCGAGTTTTTCTTCCTGGAAGGCGCGCATGGGAGGCGTGATCGCCACCTCGCCCGCCGCCCACGATTCGAAAAAATAGTGCGCGGTCGGAATGCGCTCGAGGTCAAAGAGCTCGAAGAAGCGGTAGATGATGTCGATCTTCTCGGGGTTGCCCTCCACGTCGAAGCAGAGCGAGGTCCCGAGCGGAAACACGTCGTCAGGCGAGAGGCAAAACACGCGCTTGCCGAGGCGTTGTAGTTGCTCGGCCAGCCACTCCATCTCCGGGCGATAGGTGGCGGCCTCCTCGCTCACCACGATCGCGATGAGCGGATTGCGGATGTCGGAACGCAGGGCGGACACCGCCTCGTGGAAAAGCCGGATCATCACGTCGCCCGCCCCGAGCACGCCGCCCTCGCCGGCGTAGAGGCGGTTGAGAAACGCGGTCAGGCCGATGCCGCCGGGCACGGAGTCGAGCTCGGTGAGGGCCCAGCCTTCGTCGGTGAGCAGCAGGTCGGGCCGGAGCACGGCCGGCATGGCGCCGCGATTCCTGGCGTCACGCGCATGCGCCACCAGCGCCTCGGGCTTGCCCCGGTCGAGATACTCCGCGACCCAGGGCGCGAACAGGGGCTTGTTTCGCAGCAGATTTTTTCCCGTCGCGCTGCGCAGGTAGAGGGCCTCGAGCGCGCGATGGTAATCGAGGCACGCGGCGCCGATCTCGCGCAGTTCCTCTGTCTGGGCCTGGGTCAGCGGCCAGGCCTCGGGGGCCAGACGCCAGCTCTTGGCCTCGAAAAGCGTGGTGTTCGCAAAGGCTTCTTTGAGGGCGGCGTGGGCGATCGGCATGCGGCTCCAAGAGAGCACAGCCCCGCCTCCGCGCAAGCCCGCGACGGTCAGCGAGAATCGCCGCCGGCCGCGCCGCCCTCGGGCGCGACGCGCACGTAGAGTTGCTCCACCTTGGCGCGCGCCCAGGGAGTCTTGCGCAGGAACACGAGGCTGGATTTCACGCTCGGATCGTGGGTGAAGCAGCGGATCTCCACGCGTCGGCCCAGCTCGGGCCAGCCGAGCCGCTCCACCAGCGTGGTCACGATGTGTTCGAGGGTTTTTCCGTGCAGCGGATCGCGGGAGGACTGGTCCATGGCGGGCGGGGAGCGGGGCTCAGTTGGCCATCAGGCTATTGAGCGTGTTCACGTAGTTGAGCACAAAGCCGATGACAATGTAGCCGACCATCGCCGCCACCACCGCAAAAAGCATCGCGGGGTAAAGCACGGTCGCCGCGGTCAGCCGGCTGTTGGCGCGTTGCTGGTGATCGGCCGCGAGGGCCAGCAGGGCCGACTCCAGTCCGCCGGTCGTCTCGCCGGTGCGATAACGCGCGACAAACTCGGCGGGGAACACACCGGCCTCCGTCAACCGCTCGCCGGGGGCCCGCCCCAGCTCGATGTGCCCGGTCATCTTGTCAGCGGCGCGGCGCAGGCGAGGCGAGCGTGCGATCTCGCCCGCCTCGCGCCAGGCGCGGCCGATGGGCGCACCCGCCTCCAGCAAGATTCCAAGCGCGAAAGAAAAATCGGCCAGCGCCTGGTTTCGCCGATAGCCGCCGATGGCCGGTAACAAATCCAGCACGGCGTGCGCCGCCGGATGCCCGCGCCTCGCCAGAGTCCAAAGCAGCGCCGCCCCACCCCACACCGGCAGAAGGATCAGCGCCACGCCGGCGAC
Organism: Verrucomicrobiota bacterium; assembly: GCA_039804465.1. Lineage (GTDB taxonomy): Bacteria > Verrucomicrobiota > Verrucomicrobiia > Opitutales > Opitutaceae > IMCC26134_A. The sequence goes on from JBDLWD010000255.1 coordinate 3,815, forward strand.
GTAGACGGGCGCGCTCCATTGCAGGCCGCGTTGAAAGTCGATCATCCGCACGAAGGGGAGCACCAGCGCGCCGAAGTGGAAAACCGCCAGCGGATAGAGCGACGCGAAAAACACTTTGCGCCGGGTAGAGCCGATCTGGGCGTGCCGGTCGGCGAGATTGGCCAGCACCAAGGGGAGCCGCCCCGAGCCCGCCGCCGCGATAAGAAAGGGTCGGTCGGTTTCGGGCAGCCACGACCCCGCCGAACCC
>JBDLWD010000256.1:0-4363 GCA_039804465.1 Verrucomicrobiota bacterium
TCAGTTGGATAGAGCAGCCGCCTTCTAAGCGGCTGGTCGTGGGTTCGAATCCCGCCGGGCACGCCAGCCAAGGGAAGGCGATCGCCGTAAATCAGGTCAGCACCGCGCGCACGGCTCCGCTGGCGTCCACGGTCTCGATGCGCTCAACCCGTAGCTGTGCACCTTGGCTGGCAAGCAGCGTGGAGATGGCGGAAAACTCGTAGTGGAGCTCGACCGTTTCGCGGCCGAACTGGCGGTAGCAAACGCGGTAGGCGTGCTCGCCCTCCTCGAGCCGGCGCAGTTTTTCGTCGCTGGCGAGCGGGCGTGGTGTCTCGGGGCTCGCGGCAAGACCGGGCGCGGTAGGCGGCGTGTTTTCTTCCGTGGATCGTGCGGCTGCCTTGCGTTTGCCGCGGCGGTCCGAGGGCAGCGGCGGGGGTGGAAGGGCGAGCGGTTCACCCAGGATGCGGGCGATCTCGGTCTCCGCGGCGTGGACGCGCAGAAACAGCTCCTCGCGCTGGAGGAGGAGTTCGTTGATCCGGATCTGCTGGTCGGTCCGCAAGGAAGGTAAGGAAAAGGGCCGGTGGGCCGGCGCTCAGGCGTCGGGGGCGTCAGGGGTGGCGGTCGCGTCGTCGGTGTCGGCCGCCTCATCGGACGCGGGTGCGGCGGGGCGGGCCTGGGTGCGCTTGGCGGGGGCGGTGGCGCCGGTGGAACGAGTGAGCGCCTCGCCCTTGCCGTCGATGCCGGCGACGGGCAGCGGCGGGGCGGGGAAGGGGAATACGCCTGGCTCACCCAGAACCTCTTCCACCTGGGTCTCCAGGGCGGCGATGCGTTCGTAGGCGGCCTGACGCTCGGCGATGAGCTCGTCGATGCGCGTGCGGGCCTCGAGGGCCTGGCGCAGCGTGTCGGCGTCGGCGCCGAGAACGAGGTCGCGAAAAGTGAGGGCGGCTAGGTTGGGTTTCTTGGCCATGGCGAAAGGGAGCGAAAGGGTGTGGTTGGGGAAAGTGGGGGAGCGGGCGGGGCCGCTCAACGGAAGAGCCGCCTTAGCTTGCCGAGCAACCCTTGGTCGGCGGCGGGTGCGGAAAGGGAGTCGGGCCGTGCAAAGGACACCGAAACCGCCACCGGCTCGTCACGCGGGGCCGACTGCGAGACTGGCGCGCCGGCAGTTCTGTCAATCAATGATTGACTGGTGGATTGGTGGGCGGCGGGGGCGTTGTGGCGGGTGGCGTGGCGGGAGGACTGGACGGCGCGGGCGGCCTCGGCGACCTCGGGGGCGGGATCGGCGAGGGCGTCGGCGACGAGTTCGTCGGCGGCGTTTGGGTGGCGCACGACGGCGAGGCGGACGCGCGGGACGGGATCGCGCATAAGATCGTAGAGGTCGGCGCGGCGCCAGGCGTGGCCGCGCACGCCGAGGGCGCGGACGGCGGGCAGGCGGTCGGCCACGAGGGCGCCGGCGGTCTCGGCGTCGAGGCCGGAGAGGGGAAGGTCCTGCGCGGCCCAGTGGCGCCGGAACACGGGGCTGCGGGCCGCGAGCAGGGCGGCCAGTGCGGGGGCGAGGGCGGGCCGGTAGGCGAGGGCGGCGAGCACGCCGGGTCGGCGGGTGGCGGCGACACCCTGTATAAACTCATCCGATACGGATGGGTTGGTGGCGAGGGCGACGCAGGCGGCCTCGTCGGCTAGATCCACGAAGTAGGCGGCGACCTCGGGGTCGAGATCGGGGCTGGCGGCGAGGGCGGCGCGCACCGAGGGTTCGGCGTCCTGGGCGAGCAGGTGCTGGAGCGGGCGCGGCAGGCGGGGTCGGGCGGCGACCCAGGCGCGCTCGGCGGCGTCGCCGCTGGTGGCAAAGTGGAGCAGGTCGACCTCGTCCGGCACGGCGCGCTCGCGGGCGGCGCGGCGGACGGAGGCGTGGGCGGACTGGAGAAGCAGGCGCTCGGCGGCCTCGGGGAGCTGGCGGCGGCGCAGGAGGGCGAGCTGCACCTCCTCCTCGTCGCTGGCGGCCCAGCCGACGAGGGTTTCGTCGTCGGCGGGGGCGGAGGCGACGGCGTGGAGGCGCACGACGGCGCTGTCGTCGATGGCGAGGACGAGCGCGGCGGGGGCGGCGAGGGCGGGCTGGCCGGCGAGCGCGAGGCGCACGGACGGCTCGGGGTCGGCGGCGAGCAGGGCCTGGTGGGGGAGGCGGAGGGCGGAGTTGCCGGCGAGGGCGCGGCGGACTGCGGGTTCGGTATCCTTGGCGAGGGCGAGAAGTTCGCGGGCGGGCAGCTGGGGGTGTTGCGCGGCCTGGGCGCGGACCTCGTCGGACGGGTTAGCGGCGAAGGCGACGAGCAGGTGGGGCGGGGTGCGCGGATTGGTCGCGAGGTGGGCGAGCAGGGCGGGATCGGGGTGTTGCGCGGCGAGGGTCTCGAGAAGGTGGCTGGGGGCGAGCGGGTAGGCGGCGACGAAGAGGCGGGCCTCGGGTGCCTCCTCGGCCGGCAAGTCGGCGAGGGCCTGGAGGAGAGGGGAGGGAAGGGGTGGCTTGCGGAGCGCCTGCGCGGTGCGTCGCACGCCGTCGCGCCGGATGCGGGCGAGGAGGGATTCAGGCGTGTGGGTTTCGACGGACATTTTTCGGGTGAATCGCGGGGAGATGCCGAGGCGTCCGGGGCGATGGAGGCGGGTGGGAGAAAGATTAAGATTAAGAAAAAGAGAAAGTCTTTTGGGCGGCGCGAAATCAGGGGGAGAGCCAGTCGTCGTAGGCGCGGCGCAGGGTTTCGCGACCGTCGGCGTCGAAGACGCGGAATACGCCGTTTTCGAGCAGCACGCGGGGACGCTTTTCCCCCTGGGGATAGGTGGCGAGCACGGGGTAATCGGCGAGGGCCATGCCTTCGCCGTCGGCGGGGATGGGGAAGACGCCGGCGTCGAGGCTCAGGGTGCGGCCGTGGATTGGGGACGTGTAGGAGAGGACGGGCGGCGCGGGGTCGGCGTCGTCGAGGTGGAGGGCATCGGGCGCGGCGGCGCGGAGTTTTTCGAGAAAGGCGTCGAGCTCTGCGCGGAGGACCTCAGGGGGGCGGTCGGGCGGGCCGGGGGTCTCGGCGGTCTCGAGCACCCAGGCGGTTTTCTTGAAGTCGAATTCGTCGTAGTTTCCGCCGGCCCAGCCGGAGAGATTGCGGGCGGTGGGCGGCTTGAGGGTGCGGAAGGCGAACATCATGGGGCCGGCGTGGCACAGGCGCCAGCCGGAGGGGTCGTCGACGACGAGGCGGAGGGCGCGATCCCACGCGACATACATTTTCCGGAAAGGATAGCCCGGTCGCACGTTGGAGAGGCCGATCTGGGTGCCGCGGAATTGTTGGACAAGGGACCAGGGGTTGGTGCCGTAGAAGGCGCCGTTGCGCTGGTTGCGCCGGCCGCCGTAGGGCTGGGCGGAGTTTTCCCACTGGGGGGAGAAGGCGCCGGGGGTCTGGCCGAACCAGTTGAGCTTGTGGCGGGAGTATTCCTTGTAGAGGCCGTTGGTGTCCCAGCGCGGGTCGCCGAATTTGTCGCCGGCCTGTTCTAGGCCGTTGGCGAGACTGTAACCTTTGCCGTGCCAGGTGTAGTTAAAGACCTTGTTATGGGTGCCGAAGGTCTCGCGTTTCACGACGGGGGCGCCGTCGTTCGGGGCGATCCAGGCTGGCACGCGGTAGTCGCCGGGCATGGCGTTGAAGACATTGAACGGTGTCGTGGCCGCCCGGGCGTTGCGCGTGGAGGGAAACTCGAGCCAGCCGACGAAGCCGGTGGCGCCCTCGGCGCCGAGGAAGTCTCCCTTGGAGCGGGCCGAGCTGGAGACGAAGAAGCCCTGGTTGAAACTGGCGGCGAGCGTGGCGTAGAGCGTATCGAGCGTGTCGGCAGCGATCCGCTTGATCTCCGGATCGCGCGCGTGGTGGGCGACGGTGCGGATGGCGGCGAAGTTGAGCGCCATGTAGATTGTGGCGCCGCTCTCGGCGGTGTTGCGGGTCGCGATGCCGTGGTAGACGCGGCGGAGGTAGTGGTCCATCTCGCGACGAATGTCGGCGTTGGAAAATACGACGGGGGCCGAGCCGCCGGAGTGCGCGGTGGTCTGGAGTTCGGGAAACTCCTGGGCTGCGAGAAAACCGGCCGCCGTGGTGAGGAGGCGGAAGTTGCCGTTGTCGGTGCGTTCGGGGACCTCTGCCGGGGAGCGGGTGGGGGGGATGGGGCGTCGCGCGGGGCCCGAGCCGTTGGAGCGATAGTCGGGCCAGAGGGACTGGTGTTTCAGGACGGCTTCCCGATAGGCGGTGAAGCCGGGGTTGTTTCGCACGTCGAGGTCGTTCAGGCGGGTGGCTGCGGTGTAGGTGGCGACGGGGAGATACAGCTCGCACGGGCGGAATCGGGTGCCTGGCGGCTGTATCCGGGGGAAGAT
>JBDLWD010000257.1:0-3902 GCA_039804465.1 Verrucomicrobiota bacterium
CGATCGGCGTGGCGGATGGTGCTGAGGCGGTGGGCTATGGTGATGACGGTGCGGCCGCGGGCGAGGTTGTCCAAGGCCTGCTGGATCAGGCGTTCGCTCTCGTAGTCGAGGGCCGAGGTGGGCTCGTCGAGAATGAGCACGGCGGGATCGCGCAGGAGGGCGCGGGCGATGGCGAGGCGCTGGCGCTGGCCGCCGGAGAGGAGCGCGCCGCGCTCGCCGATGCGCGTATCGTAGCCTTGAGGCAGGCGCAGGATGAACTCCTCGGCGCAGGCAAGGCGGGCGGCGGTGCGGATCTCCTCGTCGCTGGCGTCGGTCCGAGCGAAGCGGAGGTTGTCGGCGACGGTGCCGGAAAGGAGGATGCTCTCTTGCATTACGAGCGCGGTGCGGCGGCGAAACCAGCGCAGGTCGAGCTCGGCCTGCGGCACGCCGTCGATCCGTATCTCGCCCGACTGGGGGCGGTGAAGGCCGAGGAGCAGGTTGGCCAGGGTGCTCTTGCCCGCGCCGGACGGGCCGACGAAGGCGATTTTCTCGCCCGGGCGGATATCGAGCGAGAGGTCGTTGATGGCGCCGCGATCGCCGTCTGGGTATCGGAATTGCACGCTGTCGAACGTGATGGCGCCGCGCAGCGGATCGGGGCGGCGCGAACCGTGCCATTCCTCGACGTAGGGCGCGTCGATCAGTTCCGACACGCTGCGGTATCCGGCCTCGGCGGTGAAAAACTGTTCGCTCACGCTGGCGAACATCTGGATGGGGCCGACCAGAATCGGCACTCCGGCGACGAAGGCGATGACGGTGCCCACGCTCACCTGGCCGTGGATGGCGAGCAGGGCCCCGCCGGCGACCACCACGAGGGAAAGGACCTTGATCGCGGCGAAGCTGAACGCGCCGAAGCTGGTGGATACGGCGACGAGCTCGACGCGGGAGCGCGCGACGGCGTCGTTGGAGGCGGCGAGGTGTCCGGCGGCCTGGGCCTCCTCGCCGTAGACGCGGACCAGTTTGATGGCGGTGAAAAGTTCGTTGGCCGCGCCGGTCAGCTTCTCTTGGGCGAGGCGGTTGGCTTCGTTCTTGTCGCGGAAGCGGTTGAAGTAACGCGTCCGCATGATGGCGAAGACCGGAAGCATGAGCACCACGACCAGGGCCAGCGGACGGTTGAGCGAGACCAGCACGGCGAACGTCAGCAGGCTGTAGATCGAGTCCGGGATAAAGCTGTTGAGGATGGGCATGATGGCGCCCTCCACCTTCTGCGTGTCGAAGGCGTATTTGGAGAGGAGGCGGCCCGTCTGCTGGCGGTCCAGGTAGCCGAAGCTCAGGAACTGGATTTTTTGGAAAATCCGCCCGCGCAGATCGAGGACCACGCGGGTGGTGGTGCGGGCGAGCAGGGATGCGCCTGCGACGCTGCAAAACTGGTGGGCGACCAGCAGGCAGACGGTGAGCGCGGAAAGCCAAAGGATGCCGGTCTCGTCCTTCGCGGGCAGATGGACGTCGAGGATGCGCTGAAAAATCAGCGGCAGCGGCGCGATTGTCAGGATGCGCAGGATGGCCAGGCCCAGCCCGGGCAAAAAATCACGCCGGTGCGCCCAAAGAAAACGGGGCAGGGTGGAGGGTAATTGGGCGGGGGCGTTGGACATGCGCGGCTGCGGACGGAACTTGATTACAGCATCAGGCGGGTTGGGCAGGCGCGAATACCCGTGCGAGTTGACTGTATGATTTACCGGCCCGGCCAAGCCGTGTCCGGCCTCCGCGCGCGGCGAAAAGCGGGGCGCCGTTCAGGGCGCCTCCAGCCGGATGCAGTCATACATCACATTCTTGAACGGTGCGCCGCCGGAACGTTGCTCGAGCGTGAGCACGTGGTTGCCGGGCGTGAGAAGGCGGGCGGGGAAGGGGAGATCCCAGGTGGAATACTGGCCGTGGATGCCGGCGCGAGCGACGGCGTTGTCGGAGCCGAGTTCCGAGTTTTCGCCGAGCACCTCGCGGTCGAGGCTCACGCGCAGACGGGCGTTGTGGGCGCCGGCGAAGGCGAAGCGAAGCCAGGCTTTCGCATCCGACGGGACAATCCGCGAGTTCTCGCCGAACGGAATCTCGAAACGCACGCGCCACGTGGTGCCGACGTAGGTTTTACCGTCGGGGCCGGGGCGGTTGACCTGGGCGAAATTCCAGTCGGTGCGCGGATCGGAGCGGCCGATGGTGAAGTCGACGTCGTTGGGGAAATCTTTCGGGTATTCGAACCAGAGCCCCCAGCGGCGATGATTGTCGCCGTGGCGAAACTCCGCCGCTCGGCGGTCGGGCACGCCGATTTGCCAGAGCTCGCGGCCGTGGCGGACGGGCGTCCAGGCGAGGTCGCCGAGGGCGAGTTCGCGTCCGGCGACGATCTCGATGTCGGCGTGGCGGAACTCGTCGAGCACGCCGTCCGTGAAAGCATAGAGCGTGTAGCGGCCTGGGCGGACGGCGCGCAGGGTGAAGCGTCCGTCGGCGTCGGCGTGCGTCCAGGATTGGTAGCCGAGAGATTGGCGCTGCCAATCGGGTGAGAGGGCGGCGAGGCCCACCCAGGCCCCGGCGGCGGTTTGTTTCGGAGCCTGAGGATCGGCGAGAGCGAGACGGCCGGAGGCGGAGCCGCGGGCGGACGCGGGAGGGAAAGCGGGATGCTTCAGCCAGGCCGGCGGGAAGGTGGCTCGCTCGGCCTCGGCTTGGCGCGAGGCGTCGGCGCGCAGGGCGGCGACGGTGTCCGCGCGGCCGGCATCGACGCGATTGGCGTAGAGCATCCACGGGCCGTAGATTTTCTCCCACGACTCGCCGGCTTTCACGCCGACTCCGGGCGCGCCGTAGTGGCCGCAGGAAAGGATTTTCAGCAGCAGGCGCTGCCAGTGGGCGGAGTTGTGCTGGCGGGTTGGGCCGCCGTTGGCGTCCTCGGTCGAGCCGTAGACGATCCAGAGGCCGAGGCCGGTGCGGGACCCGGCCCAGCCGTGGAAAAAATGATTACCCGCGTCTACGAAGTAGTGATATTTGTCGGTGATATCGCCGGAGAAGGGGCCGGCGGTGAAGCGCATGGACTCCTTGGGTCCGAGCACCTTGGTGGGTGTGTCGGATGGCGGCATCACATGGGTGCGTTCCGCGTCGACCGAGATGGTGTCGAACGCGTCGTCGCGCAGGCGCAGGACATAGCGCGACTGGCCGAAGCCGGCGTCGGGATAGTCGGCGGGGTGGCGGAAAACCGCATACATGCGCAGGGCGGTTTCGCCCGGTCGCAGCACGTAGCGCAACTCGACGTCGAGGGCCGGAGAGCCCGATTGGCGGGACCAAGGCTGGACGAAGGCGATCTCGGCGCGGCCGTCGGGCGAGCGGGCGGGATCGGCGGCGACGACGAGCTCCGCGCGGCCGAGGTGGTTGGTGCGGCCGGTGTGCCAGTCGAGGTAGGCGGGGGCGGCGAGGAGTTCCCGGCCGGCGAGGCGGAAGGAGGTGAGGTAGCCGTTGCGGGCGGAGAACTCGGCGGAGACGAGGCCGTTTTCGAGCCGCGCGCCTTGCTCGTTTGTTTCCAAGCGCACGGGCTCCGCAGTAGTCGACGGAGCGGTCGAATCGGCGCGGGTGGAAATCGGGCCGGCGAAGCAAAGAGCCAGAATGAGGGCGAGGCAAAGGCGGCGTTGCATACGAAGAAAGCGCGTGCGGGCGGGTTCGCCGGCCAGCTTAAAACTCAAGATGCGCCGAGGTCGCTGCGGGTTTCCCGGCGCCTGTGCGGGCTCAGGGGCCGAAGTCGAAAATCGGCGTGCCGTCCTCGCGCCAGCGCAGGAGGGCGGCGCGGGTGTGGCGGTTGGGGTTTTTCAACGGGTCTCCGACGATGTCGCGGTAGTCGCGGGCGTGGTAGATCAACACGTCGCGACCGTCGGGCAGGGTGGTGAAGCTGTTGTGAC
>JBDLWD010000258.1:0-3087 GCA_039804465.1 Verrucomicrobiota bacterium
GACTATTTCGCGCAAGCGATAACGGTAATGAACGGCAAGGAAGACCACCTCGTGCGCATCCGCTTCTCCGAGATGGCCGCCGACCACGTGCGCGATCGCTTTTGGCACGAGTCGCAAACGATCGCCGCGCAGCCGGACGGCCGCCTCGTGCTAAGCCTGCGCCTCTCCGACTTGCTCGAGGCCGAGCGCATCGTGCTCCAATGGGGCGGCCAAGCCGAGGCCCTCGAACCGGCCGCACTGCGCAAACGCGTCGCCTCCGCCGGCAAAGCAATTGCCGGCGCCCACGCTTGAGTAGGAGACACGACGGCAGGCGTTTTTGAGCGCCTGCCCGCGCGCCGCAAAGAAAGCGGCGCAGGCGCAGACCACCGATGACTACTAGGAGAAAAACCAGGGCGGCGCGGCGTCATGCCCCGGGTTCGGAGGACGCCGGATTCGAGCCCGGCTTGGTGTTTCCGGTGGACTGCTGGCCGGACAGAGCACCGCCGGCGTCGGCCTTGCCCGGTGTCGCGGGACCGGCCGGCGATGTTGGTGCCTGCGGGGCTTGACGGCGCCTTTTGAAGGAGGGCTGCATCTCCTCCGACAACGTCGAGTCGTCGATGGATGCCCCTATGCTGTAAAAGCGCTTCATCGAGCGCAGGTCCTTGCGAGAGCTGCCATAGATTTGCTCGTTCCCTTCCACGACCGTATGCCGGGCCGTCTGCAAAAGACGCCGCGCATCCGCGACGAGATCCGAGGCGGGCAGCGTGGCCAGGCGCGCCACTTCCTGCTCGATCAGGCGGACGGCCTCGACGCGCTTTCCTTCGTCGCGTAGCCGGATCGCACGCTCCACCACCGCGGCCGCTGATTGTAGCGTCACCCAGGGCAACACCTCCTCGTTCACCCGCACGTCGGCGGGCGACTGCACCGGCCGGACCTTCACCCGATGGGTCTCGGTCCGCGAGACAAGACCCTCGGCGGTGATCGCGTCGTAGCGCAGCTCAAGTTCCAGCAAGTCTTCGCCGTCCCAGTTCGCGACGGCACGCCCGTCCGCTCCGGGCGGGATGGGCAACACGTCGAGCGCGAGCACCATCACGCGTTGCTCGCCCGAGACCAGATCACCGACCGAAACCTCCAGCCCGCCCGCAGGCTGCGTGGTGCCGACGTAGTCGCCCAGCACGGCGATGCGCTCCACGAAGCCGCAGGAACTCGCCCGCACCCGGAGGTTTTGCACCACCAGGCTTTGCAGGCCGTCGAGTTCCTTGCGGAAAACCTCGGGCAACTGGTCCGGCTGGTTGGCGTTGTGCAGCGCACCGCCTGTCGCCTTCGCCACCGCGTCGAGCAGGTCCTCGTTGTAGCCGGGCCCAAAGCCCAGGCAGCTCGTGCGGATGTGGTGCCGCTCCAGCCCCGCGGCCGCCATTTGCGTGACGATAAGCGGGTCGGTCACGCCCGCGTTCACCTGACCGTCGGTGAGCAAGAGCAGCTTTCGCGGCGCCTCGGCGGGCGCGCCGGCCAAGAGATCGCGACCGAGGCACCAGCCGCCAGCGAGGTTTGTCGAGCTTCCCCCCTGGATGCCATCGATGATCCGATTGAGGGCCGCTACGTCGCGGTCGGCGGACAAGGGCACGAGCACCTGCGCTTCGGAATCAAAGACGACCAGCCCGAATTGATCGCCACGCCGAAGATTGCGCACCACTTCGCGCACCGCATTTTTCGCGGCGGCGAGCGGCGGACCGTCCATCGATCCGCTGCGGTCGATCACCGCGACAAAAGCCACCGGCTGCGCACGCGCACCGGTCACCTCGGGAGCGTCAAAAGTAAGCGCCAGGTGCACGGGCCGGGCGGTGTTGGCGAGGATGGCAGGATAATCGAGCTGGAGTGAGGTTTTCATAAGACGATCACTTTATCCAAGGGGGTAGGACATCCGCGGTAGCAGCCGCGAAAAACTTGAATGAATCGCGTTTCCTCCGGGGCGGGTCCGGACGGCCAACGAGTGCCCCGAACAAGCCGCAAGGGGCTGGGAAGATTTTTCACCCAAGTGCCATGCCCCGCAACTCCCGGGGCGCCGGTCCGATAATCCCGTCGCCTTCGTGCAAAAACGCCAAAGTATGGCCGTATGTCCTCGCCGCGCGTTTTTTCCCTGCTCCTTTCGCTGACGGCGCTGTCGGCGCCACTTTTAGCCGAGCCCGCTTTCCGCCACTTCCCCGCGGCCACTCCGCTGAACGAGATCCCGCTCTACTCCTTGAGCGCCGCCGCGCCAGAAGCGCTGACCGCCCTCGAGGACGAGATCGAGCGACTCTACACCTACGCGAAAAGCCTGCCCTCGGGCCCTGATCGCCGGGCCTTCGAAACCCGCATCTACAATTTGGAAAAGCGGCTGACCCCGCTTACCCGGACCTTCGAGCCCATCGATTGGGCAAAGCTTCGCGCCGAGGTGAAGATCGAGTGGCAGGCCATTCAAAAAAACCTGCCCACATCCGGAGCGGCGAGCGTCAACCCGCCTGCGGCGGACGCGCCTGCGGCCTGATCTCGACTTCGGACTCCGCCGCCGCGGCTGCGGCGGCTTCACGCACGCCCTCGCGTCGCTCGCGGACCGCGCGCCGCGCCCGTGCATCCAGCCAGGCGATGGGGGCGATGGGATTTGGGCTGCGAAACATCTCCGGATCGCTGGGCTCTCCGTGCGCATACACCGTGCGCGGAATGATGCAGGTGCGAAACACCCAATCCGCCACCGGCAGACCGAAAAAGCCCGAGACGGATTCATTGCAGTCCGTGACGGCGTGATGCCGCAGGTGAAAACCGTAGATCGGCCGCCACCACGAGCCCCAGACACGGTGCGTCAGGAGAGGAGTCCATCGATCGAGCGACCAGTGGTTGATCGCGTGCAAAATCTCGTAGAGCGAAAGCGAACAGGCCAGGGCAAGATAGCCCGCCGCGAACCACGGCCAATCGGGCGCGATTAAATGCAGGACGGCGAGGAACGGAGTCGCCACGGCCGCGAACGCAGCGAGCGCATACCAGGGGAAAAACGACGCCTCGCCCTGCTCCGGCTCCACGATGGGGAATTTGTTCTCCACGCAAAGAATGGAACTCCCGTCGCGGGCGGGCCGG
>JBDLWD010000259.1:0-2608 GCA_039804465.1 Verrucomicrobiota bacterium
TCGTCGACCGCGCCCAGCTCCTCGGCCTCACCGCCCCGGAGATGACCGCGCTCGTCGGCGGCCTCCGCGTCCTCAACGCCAATCACGCCAAGGTTCAGCACGGCGTCTTCACCGCCCGCCCCGAGACGCTGACGAACGACTTCTTCGTCAACCTGCTCGACATGGCCCACGTCGTGAAGGCCGTCTCGCCCGCCGAAGACCTCTTCGAGGTGCGCGACCGCGCCACCGGCGACGTGAAATGGACCGCCACGCGCGTCGATCTCGTCTTCGGCTCCAACTCCCAGCTCCGCGCCCTCGCCGAGGTCTACGCCGAGCGCGGCAACGAGGAGAAATTCGCCCGCGATTTCGTCGCCGCGTGGAACAAGGTCATGAACGCCGATCGCTTCGACCTACCCCGCGCCAGCCACGCCTGATCGCCCCCGCGCCGGTCACCGCGTCCCCCGCCCCGTCGCCCCGCGCGACGGGGCTTTTTGTTTTCGCCGCCGGCTCAGCGCAGCCGCCGCCAAGCCCACGCGCCCGCGCCCAGCAGCGCGGCGTGCGGCAGCACCGCCGCCGCCACCGGCGAGAGCAAGCCGCGCCCGCCCAGCACCAGCCCCAGTCGCATCGCTATAAAATACACGATGAAAAGCACCAGCGCCTTCGACACGCCCACCGCCGGATTCACCCGCACTCCCGCCACCGCGAAGGGCACCGCGAAGGCGATGATCACGAGCGGCATCAGGCTCTCCGCCAGCACGCTCGCCAGCCGCAGCTCGTAGGCCCGCAGCTTCGGGCTGCCCGTCTCGCGGTGGTGCGCGATCACGCGCCTCAGCTCGAAAAGCGACAGCGCCTCGGGCTTCGCATCGTAGACCTGCATCAAGGCCGGATCCTCGTCGAAGCGCGCGATCTTCTTTTCGCGAAACGCGGCCGTCTTCATCAGCTCGCCGCTCGCCGGATCGAAGGTCAGCTCGCGCCCATCGCGCAGCGTCCAGCCAGACGCCTTCTCGTCGCGCCACGCCTCCCCGGCCAGCCACCGAGTCGTCTCCCGGCCCTGCGAGTCGCGCTCGCTCACCGTCACCCCGTAGCTCCGGCCCGTGAACTGGCTGTGCCGGTTGATGAACCACAACCGACCCGCGATCGCGTTTTCAAAAGTCACCGCCGTGCGCGCCGCCACCAGCTCCGCCGGCTTGCCCGCCAGCTCCTGGCGCACCTGCAGGGTCTCCCAGACTTTACGCGTCTCCTCGACCGACCAGGGCACGATCGTCGCGTTCAACCACCACACCAACGCGCAAAAAAGCGCCCCGCCCGCCCAGACCGCGCGCGTGATTCGCCCTACTCCCAGGCCCGCCGCGCGCATCGCCGTGATCTCGTTCGCATGGTGCAACCTGCCCAGCGCGTAGAGCACCGAGACCAGAAGGCACAAAGGCAGAAGCGTCGCCAGAAAGCCCGGCGTCTTCACCAGGCAATACGCAGCCACCTCGCCCACCCCCGCGCCCAGCCGCAGCAGGTCCTCCAGATCGTCGTAAAGCGAATGCATCACCAGCAGCCCAAGCGTGGCCGCCAGCACCAGGCCGAGGATGCCGAGCCACTCGCGCAGAATATGCCGGTCGATGAGCGTCATGAAAAACGGAACCCACCACACACCGCCCCGAGCACGCGCGCAATCCCGCAGGCAAAGGCGTGACATCGCCCGTCCGCGCGGCACTCATATCGCCAGCGATGTCCCCCGCCTACTACCTCGTCGAGGACGGCCAAACCACCGGTCCCCACTCGCTCGCCGTCCTGCGGCAAAAAGCCGAGATCCACGTGCTCCGCCCCGAAGCCCTCGTCCACCCCGCCGACTCCACCCCGGACGCCGGCTGGCATCCCATCAGCTCCGAGCCCGAGCTCCTCGCCCTCCTTTTCCCCGCCCGCACGGCACCCGTCCTCGGCAAAGCCAGCTTCGATTCATCCATTTCCGCCCGCGACGCCTCCATTGTCCCCTTCGACGTCGCGGCCGCACTGCGCGACAACACCGCCCGCCAAGTCTCGGCCGAGGCGCAAATTCCTCTCAGGCCCTTGGTGAAGATAGGCGGCCGGCGGCGGCGCGATTTCTGGATTGTGGTTCTGACGGGCAACGGAGCGGCCACCGCCTACGTCGTCTTGATCGCGGGCATCGGTCCGCTCCAGCTCGCCTTTCTTTACGCTGCCTACGCCTTTCTCACCGTAGCGGCCTATTGGGTGATATTCCACATCATGGAGCGCTATTGAGTCCGGCCTCTCCTCATTACGATCAAACATCCACTTGCCCCGACCTGCGCCCCGGCCGCATTTTCGCCGACGTTCATGTCGTCCCTTTTTCCTCCCGCGCCACCTTGCCTCGCCGCCCGCGATCTCCGCGCCGCCGACCTGGGCCCGACGCCCGCCGCCGAGGCCCTGCTCCGCCTCTATGCCTGGGCCGCCCTCGGCCGCCGCGCGGACAACCGCATCCTCGAGCTTTTCCGCCAAGGCCTGATCAAAGGCACCGTGACCGGCGGCCAGGGCAACGAGTGTCTCATCGCCTCCCTCGCCCTTCTCGCCGACAAGGCCATCGACGTCGTCTCCTTCAGCCACCGCGGACTCGCCGGCCACCTTGTCTGGAGCGGACACC
>JBDLWD010000260.1:0-4461 GCA_039804465.1 Verrucomicrobiota bacterium
GCCAGCAATGCGCGGCGAGGTTCTTCTCCCACTTCTTCTGGAAAGCGAGCGGGTTGTTGGCGGCGTCGACCGGAATGGGGCTGGAGCCAGTGCTGTCCACGCCGAGGCCGGCGACCTGGCGGGCGTCGAAGCCCTTGGTCTTTTTGGCCTGGGCGAGCGCGAGCTTCACCGACTTCTCCAGACCGATCAGATAGTCCGCCGGATTTTGGCGGGCGAGATGGTGATCCTTGGGATCGAGCAGCACGCCTTGGTGCCCGCTGGGATAGTTGACGACGCCGGTGCCAAGCTCGGCTCCGTCCTTGCAGCGAACAACGAGCGCACGAACGGAATTGGTGCCGTAATCAATGCCGATGGTATACATAGGGGTAGATTCCACTCTCAGGGGAGATATCTTCTGGTAAACACGACCGTCACTTGACAGTCATGTAGCCATGGCACGCGTGACCATGTCGTTGATCGCGAAACGGGCGGAGGTTTCCAAAAACACCGTTTCGCTGGCGTTGCGCCATGACCCGCAGATTCCGGAGCGCACCCGTGCTCGAATAGAGAAGATCGCGCGATCGCTGGGCTATGCCAAGAACCCGGTCGTCGCCCAGCTCATGACCGAGCTGCGCAAAAACAACCCCGCCGGACCGCGCAGAACCTTCGCGCTGCTCAACGCAAACCTGGACCGCGAGGCGTTCACACGCCACCCGACGATTCCGGCCTATGTGCAGGGCTGCCGCCGGCGCGCCGCGCTGCACGGCTACGGGCTCGACGAATTCTGGCTGCATGATCCGGCGCTGGATGGCGAAAGGCTCGACGGGATTCTGCGGGCACGCGGTATCCGCGGTGCGGTCGTGGTTGGGCTGATGAAAGAAAACCGTCTGCCCGCGCGATTTTCCGCGGTATGGTCGAACCACGCCGTGGTAGTCACAGGCGTGCGCACGCACGAGCCAACGCTTTCCTTCGCTTGCGTCGACCACCACGCGCTGGTGCTGGAGGCGATGGAACATGCGCTGCGTCTCGGCTATCGCCGCCCCGCGCTCGCCCTCGAGGGTTCGATCGACCACCTGGTTGACGGTCGCTTCAGCTCGGGTTTCTGGGTCGGGCAACAGTCGCTGCCCGCCGCAGCGCGGTTGCCGGGATTTTATGACATCGAGGCGGCGCGCGCGTCGCCGACGCTTTTTCACGCTTGGCGGAGCCGCCACCGGCCGGACGTGATTTTCACACTGCACACGGTGGTGCGGGAGTGGTTGGCCCAGGCCGGGGTGCTTGCGCCGCAAGACATAGGCCTGGTGCAACTGGAGCGTCGTCGCGGCTGCTCCGACTGGTCGGGCATGGAGCAGCATAACGACCTCACCGGCGAAGCAGCGATCGATCTGCTGATCTCGCTCCTCCACAACGCCGAGGTCGGACCTCCGCCACTGCCCCGCGCCACCTTGATCGCGGGGTCGTGGGCCGACGGGGCGACTGTTCGCGAAGCAGGCGCCCAGCCCGTCCACGCGCCCTAGCCGAGACCGGCAAGCGCGCGGCGCAACGCGGGGCGGATTTTTTTCGCGAGCGCGGCATTGGCGTAACCCACCCACGCAACCGGCGAGGTCGTGTCGAGCGGTGCGCGCAGCGGTTTGCCCTCGGGCGTCTCCACCACCCCACCCGCCGCCTCGAGGAGCAGCGCGGTGCAAATATCATACGGATGGCAACACAGGGCGTTTGGCATGCCGGCGCGCGGCAGCAAATACGGACGCAGGTCGCCGATCATGCGGTCGTGGCCCGAGAGCAGTTCGTAGAGTTGCCCGCCAGTGGATAGATACTGGTCGTCGAAGACGCGCGCGCCGCCGTCTTTGCCATGCAGGCCGAGCTCGCGCCAGAGCGCCTCCTCGAGGCCGGCCGCGAGCGCCTTGCCCTCGGGGAAAAACTTCACGAGCGAAGCGAATCCATGGTCGCAGTCGCGCGCCGAGCTGGGCCGTGGCGTCCACTTTTTGGATGCACCGGTGCGCAAATCACGACGCGTGGCGCGCAGCGGCCCGCCGCGCACGGCGCTGAACTGGTCGGCCGCGCCGGCCTTGGCGGTGGGCAGCTCGGTCATCGCCGCGACCGCGATGTCGCGCAGGTTGGTCCGGGCGCCGCGCTGCGGGGCGAGCCCGGCCAACGACCACGCGGGGCGTTTGTCATACATGATGCAACGCGTGCCGTCGATCGGGTCCAGGATGAGCTTCCACTCCGTCCGCCCCACCGGCGTGCCGCGCGGGAAGGTGGTCTCGGACTCCAAGCCCTCCATCACCAGCTCCACCGGCCAGGCACGCGGCCAATGCTGCTCCATCCAGCCGAGGATCGCGGCCTCGGAGAGCTTATCGACATGGAAAATCGTATCCTCGGCAGTGACCGCGGCCACACGGGCAAATTTTCCGCCCTCGCGACCCCGGGCGGCGACAAGCGTGGCCTGGATGGTGTCTTGCAACGCGCACAGCAGCCGGCGCGCACGCTCGAGTCGCTTCGGATTCATAACCCACTTCAGCCACCGGACCAATTGGGTCGCGATAGCAAAAATCCGTCAAAAAGCGCTCAAACCCGCCGCTCGGCCGCTTTCCCCTCGCGATGCATCCGCATATTTAGATGCTGCAACCATTCTCGGTTATGGCCCGCAGGCGTCCGGCCAACCTGAACCAGATCCGATCATGCCCGACGCGAATCCGCCCATGCTGAAAAAGCCCGGTATTCCCGCTCCGGACGCCGGATCACCGCCACCGCGCAGGCTGCAACTGCGCAATTTCCCGCGTCAACCGGGCCCGGATCAGGCAAGCCCGCAAGCCGGCGGCCTCATCTCCCTGGCTTATGCAGACGCATCGCCCGAAGTTCGACGTCGAGTGGAGGCGCGCATCAACGGCCGCCCGCCCCTCGCGTTCCCCCTTCCTGCTTCCGCAGCCGCGTCAGTCGCGACCGAGCACGCACGTCTGGCGGAATTGGATCGTGCGCTCCGACGGCGCGAGCAGGAGGCGGACGCGCGGGAGGAATCGCTAATGGAGCTGCAGGCGAGGCTGCAGGAGCGCGAACGCGAGATCGCCGAGCTGGAAAACCTCCAGTGCGCCCGCCAACACGTTCTCCTGGCCCGGAGCAAGGCGACGGCCTCGGCGCTCCACCTGATCGGCGAGGAGGAAAAGCCTTCGCCGGAGTGTAATCGGACCGAGCCAGACCCAAGGCCGGGTTGAAGAAATGATGCCAACACCTTGAGCGTTCACTTTGTCGCTTGGTCCGGCACGGGCGGCTTGACCGTCAGGTTTGGAGCAATCCTGGCCGGACCTTGGCACTGGCCAATTTTATTTCGCCTAGGGCAATGCCTTTCCCATGGTTGCTAGGACATGTCCCAACCCCACCCTAAGAACGACAAAAAAACCCTCTGGAAAGTCATCTCCGCTTCATCGGCCGGCACCCTGATCGAATGGTATGACTTTTTCGTCTATGGCGCACTCGCCACCATCATCGCCGAGCACTTCTTCCCGAAAGACAATCCCACCGCGGCGTTTCTGCTGACGCTCGCGACTTTCGCCACCGGCTTCATCGTTCGTCCGTTCGGCGCCATCGTTTTCGGCCATGTCGGCGATCTGGTCGGGCGAAAATACACCTTCCTACTCACGCTGCTACTCATGGGCGGAGCCACCTTCGCCATAGGCCTGCTGCCCGACTACGAGGATATCGGCATCGCGGCGCCGATCGCGCTCGTGCTCCTGCGTCTGGTGCAAGGCCTGGCCCTTGGCGGTGAATACGGCGGGGCGGCCACCTATGTCGCCGAGCACACGCCGAAGAACCACCGCGGTTTCTACACCAGCTTCATCCAGATCACGGCCACCGGCGGACTGCTGCTCGCAATCGTGGTCATCCTGATCGTCCGCGAGACCGTGGGCGTGGACAAATTCAACGAGTGGGGCTGGCGCCTGCCGTTCCTACTCTCCATCCTGCTCGTAGGCCTTTCCTACTACATCCGCATCAAGATGGAGGAGTCACCGCTGTTCGCGAAAGCCAAGGCGGCCGGTAAACTCGCCACCAACCCGATCAAGGAAAGTTTCTTCAACCCCGAAAATCGCCGGTTGGTTCTCATCTCACTCTTCGGAGCCACCGCAGGCCAGGGCGTGATCTGGTATACGGGCCAGTTCTACGCGATGTTCTTCCTGCAGAAAGTGCTGCACGTCGAATACGAGACCTCGTTGATGTTGATCGCGGTGGCCTTGGTTTTGGGCACACCGGCCTTCGTGTTTTTTGGCAGCTTGTCCGACAAGATCGGCCGCAAGCCCGTCATCCTAGGCGGCATGCTGCTGGCCGCCCTGCTCTACATCCCGCTCTTCGCCGGGCTCCAGCATTTCGCCCAGCCGCTCAACCATGTGATGATCGTCGCGCTGCTTTTCGTTATGGTGCTGCTGGTGGCGATGACCTACGGCCCCATCGCGGCCTTCCTGGTCGAGATTTTCCCCACGCGAATCCGCTACA
>JBDLWD010000261.1:0-10577 GCA_039804465.1 Verrucomicrobiota bacterium
GGAGGCGACGAGGTCGTCGGGCGTGAAAAGTTTTTGGTCGGGGCCGGCGCTGCGGATCTCGAAATCGCGGCCGGTGCGCGGGTGGACGAAATAGGGGGTGCCCCAGCGGTCGCGCAGGTGACCGGTGGCGGGATCGTAGGCGGGCGAATCGGCGGGCAGGAAGGCGAGGCCGTCGCGATTGCGCCCCAGAAAGGCGCGGGCGAGGTCGCGGTCGTCGCCGATGGGCGGCAGGTTTCCTTGGAGGGTCTGGGCGAGCCCGGTGAATGCTGCTTGGAGGGCGGAGACGTCGACGAGCCCGTCGGTGTCGGACGCATGCAGGCCTGCGAGCGGGCTGGAGACGTGGCGGATCGTCGTCGCGTAGGCGGGGCGGGTTTCCGCTGGGCCGGCCGGGGGCGGGGCGGGCTGGCGCAGGCGGGGGGCGAAGACGAAAACAACCGCGAGAACCCCGAGCAGCAGGAACACGTGGACGAGGCGGTAACGGGTGAAATAGGGCGTGCGTGGCATGGCGGGCGGGTGTTGCCTAATTAGAGCAGAAAGCCGACGGGGGCGGCGTCGGAGCCGGCGGGGAGGAAGTTGCCGATGTTGGGCAGGACGAGGGGCAGGTTGGCGCGGCTGACGCCGAACCAGAGGGCGAGCTCGGCGAAATACTCGTCCACCGAGAGGGTGGGGATGAGGCGTCCGCGGCTGTAATTGACGGGGTCGGTGTCGAGCGGGGAGCCGAGCTGGAGGTCGGGATAAAAACCGTTCGCGGGGTTGTCTCCGGGGGCGGCGCGGCCGAAGATGCGTCTGCCCTTCACGGCGCCGCCGACCACGAAGTGGTTGCCGCCCCAGGCGTGGTCGGTGCCGTTGCCGTTGGAGCTGAGGGTGCGGCCGAAATCGGAGGCGGAGAAAAGGGTGACCTGATCGGCGACCCCGAGGAGTTCGAGGGTGTTGTAAAAGGCGGCGACGGCCTCGGATACCAGGGGGAGCATCGCGGCCTGGTTGTTGAGCACCTCGTCGTGGTGGTCCCAGCCGCCGAATTCGACGAAGAAGGTCTGGCGCCGGTGACCAAGGGCTTCTCGGCCGGCGATCGCGCGGGCGACCATCTGAAGCTGGGCGGCGAGGGGGTTGGCTACGCCGTCGGGAAAGTAGCTGCCGGCGGGGAGCGGCACGGGTTCGCGGCCGCCGCCGGCGGAGAGACGGGAGGTGGCGTCGCGAAAAAGTTGATACGCGCCGATGGCGTCGCGGGTGCGGGCGCGGAGGGTGCGTTCGAGCAGGTTCACGCTTTCGGAGGAGAGTTCGCTGTCGATGGCGAAGCCGATGGCGGAGTCCTTGCCCTCGTAGCCGGTGAGTTCCTGGACGCCGGCGGGGTAGACGGTGTATTCGGCGGTGTTCTGGCCCGATTGGAAAAAGTTGGTGCCGTTGAGCGAGATGTTCATCCCGATGCGCTCGTCGCGATTGTAGGAGGACTGGAGGATGTCAGCCATGCGGCCCGCCCAGCCGTGGATGGCGCGCCGGTCGGGGATGGAGGTCTGCCACTGCTCGATTTGGTCCGCGTGGGAGAAGAGGCCGAGTGGGAGATGCCAGCCGTTCTGAAAGTCGGTGCGGGTGGTGGGGCGCACCAGCGTGCCGACGTTCGCGAGGAACGCGGCTCGGCCATCTTCGAAAAGCCGGTGGATGCCGCGCAGGGCCGGGCCGAGTGCGGCACCGGATCCGTCGCGCGGCTGATAATCGCGCAGGCCAGGATGCACGCCGAGCGCCTTGGCGGTGTAGTTGAGCGGGTTGATCGCGAGGACCGAGTTTGCGGGGAGGGCGAGATTCCCGCGTGAAGCGGCGTAGGCCGAGTAGGCGGCGCCGGAGCGCGGAAGCAGGACGTTGTAACTGTCCACGCCGCCGGAAAGGAAAACGCAGACGATGGCGCGGTAGTCCGTGCCGGGGGCGAGCGATTGGGCGGCGGCCGTTCCGGCCAGACGAAGGTTTAGCAAGGTGCCTACGATTCCCGCTGCGCCCAGGGTGGCGCAGGGGAGCTCGCCTAGAAAACGACGCCGGGAAAGTGGTTGCGCCATGGTTTTTGGGGGACGCACCCACCCAAGCCGCCGGCGATGATGCTGGCGATTACGCAGAGGGCGCGACGCTCCCGTTTCCTGGCACGGGGCGCGGCCTGTATCCGATTGCTGGATGCGCGGCCCGGGGAGAATCCGGACTGCGGCGGAGAATTTGCTCCGGGCTTAGCGCAAGACCGCGCCGTTGGCGCTCATGGCCACGAGGTAGTAGGCGAGGCGGGTGCGGAGCTCGCGCAGGGAGTCGTCCATCGTCCAGGTGAAGCGCTCGATGCAGTCACGGATGGCGGTGAACGTTTCGGGTGAAAGGCGACCGGCGGCCAGACGGGAGTCGAGACGGCGCACGAGGGCGTCGGCGTCGTGAGCGAGGGCCTTCTCCGTCGAGAGGTCGAGCGACAGCCGGTTGGTTTCGCCCCAGCCACCGCCGTTGAGGTCGAAGGACCACCAGCGGAGCTGGTTGGGCAGGGAGATGGCGGTGGCGCTGTTGACGAGTTGCAGCTCGGGTCCGTTCAGGCCGGCGGCGGCGAGCAGGCCGGCGGGGCGATGGTCGGGCAGGTAGAAATTGAACACGGAGGGCGAGGCCAGGGGCTCCTGGAGAATGAAGCGGCCGAGGGAGGTGAAGTAGAAGGGAAAGCCGCCGCTGGGACTGGTGGCTCGGAAGTGGCGGAGCATCTGGGCGACGCGCACGAACGGCTCCTGGAGGCGGCCGCGGGCGGGATCCGAGTCTGACGGGTAGGCGCGGGCCTCGGGGTCGAGGAGGACGGCGCGCCAGGTGGCGAGCAGGTCGCCGCGGCGTCCGGTGCCGAGGCCGTTGTGGAGGCCGGTGGCAAAGGCCTGCGCGACACGGCCTACGTAGGCGGGCGAGGGATTGGAGGTCACAAGCTGCTGGATGAAGCGCCGGGCGAGGAAGGGCGGCGTGTTGGGGTGGTTGACGAGGTTGTCGAGCGCGGCGTCGATGTCGGCCATACCCTCGGATTCAACGAGCGGGTTGTCGGTGCGGGCGGGAAGGAGGCCGCCGCCCGCGGCGCCAGGGTAGGCGAAGAGTTGTTTGGCGAAGAAGTCGTGTTCCGCGTCGAAGAGCTTCATGGGCGCGATGTAGTCGCCCCAGCCCACGACGTTAAAGCTGGTGGCGGGCGCCACGGTGACGCCGCCGGTGGAGTCGTTGCGCTGCACCTCGCGCGCCCACGAGAGCCCGGTGAAGACGCGGGCGAAGGCGGTCACCTGCTCGTTGCCGTAGGCGGGTATGGGGTTGCCGGAGGCGTCGAGGCGGCGGGTGCCGTCCGGGTTGAGCTCCCAGAGGCCCACGGTGAAGAGCTGGACGACCTCGCGGGCGTAGTTTTAATCCGGATACCGATTGAGGAGCGGGTCGGCCTTGCGGTTTTTCAGGTGGGAGAGGTAGACGCCCATGCAGGGGTGCAGGGTGACGGCGCGGAGCAGGTCGCGGTAGTTGCCGAAGGAGTGCGCGAGGAGGGTGTCCCAGTAGTCGGCCATGCCCTCTGTGTGGTAGTGGAGATCGGCGAGTTTTTCGGAGACGACGAGGATCTGGGAGAGGGCGTAGGCGGCGCGCTGGCGAAGTGCGGAGGGCGGCCCGCTCTCGGCGGACGGCGCGAGCGGATCGCGGCGGCCCATGATGGCGTGCCAGATGCCGACGTGTTTCTGGTAGGACTCGATGAGCGAGGGGTTGGGGTAGACAGGCGTCTGCTCTCGGAACGAGGAGGTGCCGGCGGTCTTGTTCTGGCGGTGGACCCAGGGGCTGATGCGGCCGGGGTTGGGCAGGGCTGCCTCGTCGGCGATCCAGTTGGCGAAGCCGCGGCTCATGACGGCGGCGATGGAGGCGTCGTCGGCCCCGAAGGTGGCCTGTTGGAGGAATCGCGATGCCTCGGGGACGGCGGGACCGCCGGTGGCGGTGGAGTTGGCGATGGTTAGCGTGACGGTGTTGGGACCGACCACGGTGGCGGCGCCGGCCGGGGTGAGGGTGAGCACGATCGACTCGGCGGACTCGGCGTCGAGCGCGTCGGCCAGGGGCGTGAACGTGAAGTATTTTTCCCGCTCGTCGGGCGCGAAGTTGACCACGTTGGCCGAGGAGGAGAAGGGGGATGCGTAGTCAACGCCTCGCGTCGCGGTGCCGGAGAGGCCGACGGTGAGGCTGAGCGGGCGAAAACCCTGACGACGGCGGATGGCCACGGTCATGGTGCGGGGCCATGCCTCGGATGATTCGTTGGCCATGGCGCCGATGGAGATCTGGTCGGATGCGTTGAGGCGTTCGGCCAGGCGGTCGAGATCGTTGCCGGGTTCGCGCCGGGTGTTGGCGGTCGCGGGGTCGTAGCCCACGGCGCGCTCCTCCCAGTCGGCGAGACCGTCGCCATCGGTGTCGATGTCGTCGATCACGGCGCGATAGAATGCGTTGGCCGAGCTACCGAGCGGGGTGTCGGCGGAGAGCGCGGCGCCGGTGCCGATCCGGGTGGCGAAGGTCGTCCAGGCGGCCGGAGCGAGGGAATTGGTTTCTTGAAGCTGGTAGCGTTTTCCCGCCTGGCTGGGGAATTGGATTCGAGCGAGGCCGGGAGCGGGAATCGCGAGGCCGACGTAAGCGCGTGAGCCGGGGTCGCGCGGGTTGGTGCCGGCGCGAGCTTCCTCGCGATCGCTGAGGCCGTCTCCGTCGGTGTCCGCGGTGGCCGAGGTCGAGGAAGCTCGGTAGTCGTAGACGAAAGCCCAGACATCGCTGAGGCCGTCGGGTGCGCCCGACGGGCTGCGATCGAGCAGGGCGCTGGCGGAGGAGGCGATGAGGAGGGAACAGGTCAGCGCGGAAAAAACGCGAAGTCTGGCGGGGATGAGGGCGGCGCGAACGCGGTTGGCGGTTCGATCGGGCGGGGAATGGCGTTCCATGCGTCACACATGTGGGGGGCATGACGGATGCGAAAGTAGGAAAATGCCCTGATTAGGTAAAAGGAAAATGAAACTAAAGGTATTAAGGAGAATGTATTAGGGATTTATTCCCTACGTGAAAAAACAGGTGAAGGTGTTGCGGCGCATACTTGCACAAGATGGGGGCGGGAGCGCCGACCGGTGATTTTGGTTCAAGCGCCGAAGGGAGCGGATACTTGCGTGCGAGGGGTGCCTGGTGCGTGATTTTCGCTTCATGAACCGGACGACCACTTGGGCAGAAACTTTGGCAGACTTTTTGCGGCGTGAGCCGGGGGTGGAGGCGGTGCGGATTGATGCGGCGGCGCGCAAGATTCAGGTGGCCACGCTGGGGCAGGTGGACGTGGAGGCCTTGCGGGTGCGTCTGGCCGAGACGTTGACGGCGATAGAGCGCGAGTTGAGGGAATCTGGCGGAGCGGAGGCGCAGCCCCCGGGGTTCACGCTGACGCGGGAGGGCGGGGTGGTTCAACTCAGCGTGCCGGCGTGCGAGACGGCGCCGAAGTTCTGGCGTTGGAAAGAGTATGCCTGGCCCGAGGCTGAGCAGGAACAAGCGCACGCCGAGGATTGGCGGGAACTGGCCGCGTATGCCGGTGCGTGCGGGGTGTTGGGGCTGGCGGGCTGGGGCGCGAAACTATCCGGCGTCGGGCCGTCGTGGCTCGCGCCCGTGCTGGGCGGAGCGGCGTTGATCGCGGGCGGCTGGGATGCGGCCAAAGATTCCTGGGAAAACCTGCGGAAGGCCCGGCTCGACATTCATTTCCTGATGCTGGCCGTCGCGGCTGGCGCCACGGCGGTCGGCGCCTGGGGCGAGGCGGTGTTGTTGTTGTTCCTGTTCTCGGCTTCGGGGGCGATGGAGGCCTATGCGAACGAGCGGACGCACCGCGAAGTCGATGCCTTGCTCAAGACGGCGCCGAAGGAGGCGACGGTGGTGGATGCTGGAGGGCGCGAGCGCGTGGTGCCGGTTGAGGAGGTCGGGATCGGCGATCTGGTCCGGGTGAAGCCGGGCGAGGCGTTTTGCGCGGACGGCGTCGTGGAGGCCGGCGAGAGCGGCGCCGACGAGTCGGCATTGACCGGGGAGGCCGTGCCGGTGGAGAAGTCGAAAGGCGACCAGGTCTTCAGCGGCACGATTAATGTCGGCGGAACGCTCGACTGGCGGGTGGCGCGATTGCCGGCGGAGAGCACGCTGCAGAAAATCATCCGCCTGATCCACGGAGCGCAGCGTCTGCGCGCGCCCAGCCAGCGCTTCACGGACAAGTTTGGCACCGGCTACACCTATGCCGTGCTCGGGGTCAGCGCCGCGATGTTCCTCGTGTGGTGGCTTGGCCTGGGGTTGGCTCCCTGGCGGGGCACGGAGGCGGCACCGTCGGCGTTTTACCGGGCCATGACCTTGCTGGTCGTGATGAGCCCCTGCGCGCTGGTTTTGTCCATCCCCTCCGCGATCCTTGCGGCCATCGCTTGGGGGGCGCGTCACGGAGTCCTTTTCCGGGGCGGCGCGGCGGTGGAGAAGCTGGCCGAGGTGAAGGTGATCGCGCTCGACAAGACGGGCACGCTCACGACCGGTGAGATGGCGGTCGAGGCTTACGAGAGTTTCCCGCCCGGACGAGAGAGAGAGGTCATGGAGATCGCTTTCGCGCTGGAAGCGCGTTCGGAGCATCCTCTGGCGCGTGCCATCGTTCGCGATGGGCGGGCGCGAGGCGTGGCCGAGCTGGCGGTGGAGGGTTTTGAATCGATGACCGGCCAAGGTGTGCGCGGGCGGGTGGGCGGCGTGGCGGTCATGCTGGGGCGGCGCGAGCTTCTTGAGAAGGGGCCGCTCAAGGACTGGGCGGCGAAGCTGCCGGCGTCGGCGGCGGAGTTTGCCGAGGTGTGGGTGGTGGGGCCGGATTTTCTCGGGCGCGCGCTGTTGCGCGACGCGATACGCCACGAGTCGGCGCCGGTGCTGGCCGCGCTGCGCCGCGAAGGCATCAAGACCGTCATGCTCACGGGGGATCGGCGCTCCACGGCCGAGGCGGTGGGCGCGGAGCTGGGGCTCGACGAGGTGCGCGCGGGTTTGTCGCCGGCCGAAAAGGTGGCCGCGATCACCGCGCTAAAGGAAGGCGGGGCGAAACGCGTGGCCATGGTGGGCGATGGTGTGAACGACGCGCCCTCGCTGGCGGCGGCCGACGTGGCCATCGCCATGGGCGCGCGGGGCAGCGACGCGGCGCTAGAGCAGGCGGAGATCGTGCTGATGCACGACCGCATCGAGAACGCGCTGGCGGCCTTCGAGCTCAGCCGCAAGGCGCGCGCTATCATCCGGCAGAATCTCGCGATATCGCTCGGTGTGGTGGTGGTGATGGCGGTGACGAGCGTGGTCGGCGTGGTTCCCCTGGCGATCGGAGTGACCGCGCACGAAGGCAGCACGGTTCTGGTCTGCCTGAACTCGCTGCGGCTGCTGGCGGGCGGGCGCAGGGGCAAGTCTTGATCTCCCTGTCTACGCGCAACGGATTCCAGGCAGGCGCGAAGCGCGTCTTTTTCGCTGCGCAGACCACGGAGCATTCATTGTATTTGTCCCGACAACCTCGACTGATCGCCGCGATCCCGAGCAACCTCGCTGGCAACGGGTGATTCACTTAAACCACGATGCACTCGCGAGTGCGCCTGGGGTTTCAATCATCTCCACCTGCTTCGCGATCTTTCGCCCGCTCATCGGCGCTAATCGCTGGTCGCGAGTTTTTAACGTTTTAGTGCCACTGGTAACAATAGCTTCTAGGCTTGCACCATCATGCCGCCTGCGACCACCGCTTCGCTGCCATTTCCCCGAGCTAAGAGCGGGAGTTATGGGGCATATGTCGGAAAAATGTTCGGGAGTGGCTTGTGCAAGCGTGGTGCCAGCTTCCGCCGCCCACCGAATTCGTCGCTTTGCCTGGGCTCCGGATGGAAGTTGTGAGGGCGCTTGGGGGATGTGGGTTAAAGAATAGTTAACAAATTAAATTTTAAAAGTAGTAATCAAAATACTGATAAAAAAGGAGAAACGATAAAATTTAGCTCCGAAGCGTATTTTGTGAAAATACTCGTCTGCTGGCACGGATGTCGCTTAGGATCTTTCATTGTGAAACGCCGCTTCCCGGTGTTTCGCGCTCAAAAACCAAAACAACCAACAACGATATGAAGTCCCGTATCCAAATCGCCGGCACCGTTGCCGCGCTTGCTACCGCCGCTGCCGTCCAGGCCGAGGTTAAGATCAACGACAGCCTGTCCCTTGATGGTTACGCCATCGGATCTGGCGTTGTCACCGAAGGCACCGACAAGGGTAACGATAAGCTCGGCAAGAGCGGTGGTCCTTACGACTCCGCCTACATCGCCGTTAATGGCTCTTACAAGGACTTCACCAGCAAGGTGAGCCTTTATTCCGTTAATTTTGGTGACAACAATACCGGTGACGATGTCGGTATCCTCGACGCCTATGTCACCTACAAGACCGGTAATCTCTCGCTCACCGGCGCCAAGTATCTCGGCTGGCTCGGCTTCGAGTCCTTCCATTCGGTTAACAACGCGTTCATCAGCTTCAGCCAAGCCGGCTACGCTAGCCCCTTCGCCACCGGCGTGAAGGCGGACTACGCTGGCGAAGGTTTCTCCACCGGTGTTTCCGTGCGCGACTCTCAAGTTGGACCTGGCGGCAATTTCTTCGAGGGCGACGGCGAGTTCTCCGATGATCTCGGCTACGAGGCTTATGTCATGCTTACCAGCATCGAGAAGCTTACCGTTTTCGCCGGCGCCGGTTTCGAAGACGTCGATGGTGGCGATCAAACGCTGACCTATGACCTCTGGGCCAGCTATGCCCTAAGCGACAGCGTTAGCCTCGCCGCAGAGTATGCTTACCTCGAGGAAGTTAACAATGGCTCTTGGCTCCTCCAAGGCACCTATAAGGTCTCCGAGCCCCTTTCCGTCTCAGGCCGCCTGACCGGTTCAGATGGTGACAATGGTTCCTCCGACTCCTTCGGCTACGGCATCGCCTCCACCTACGCCATTAACTCCAACTTCGCCATCAAGGGCGAAGTCACCAAGACTGATAACAACGCTGGCGGTAACGATCCCTTCACCTACGCCCTCCAAGGCCAGTTCAAGTTCTAAGCTAGCTTAGGACTTTTTTCTCCCTGACCGGGCTTTGATCCGGTCTTTGCCTCTCGAGCCCGCCGCCCTGCGCGGCGGCGGGCTCCTTAAGCCGCCAAAGGCTTTCTCGGTTAGTTTCAGCTCCAGCTACTGCTTTGACCATTTTCCCGAATTTCCCTCCCACCATGATAACTAAAATATCCAAAGTCATCGGAGCCGGCGCCTTCGCGCTCGGAGCTCTCGCTTCCACCGCTGTCCAGGCTGCCGACACCGTAAAGGTCGGTGTCTTGCACTCCCTGTCTGGCACCATGGCCATCTCGGAAACCTCTCTTCGCGATGTTCTTCTCTTCACCTTCGACGAGATCAATGCCAAGGGCGGCGTCCTCGGCAAAAAGATCGAGCCCGTCGTAGTGGACGGCGCCTCGAACTGGCCCCTCTTTGCCGAAAAAGCGAAGCAGCTGCTAGAGCAGGACAAGGTCTCCGTGACTTTTGGTTGCTGGACCTCCGTGTCCCGCAAATCCGTTTTGCCCGTCTACGAGCAGAACAACGGCCTTCTCTTCTACCCCGTGCAATACGAGGGAGAGGAGCTGTCCAAAAATATTTTCTACACCGCCGAAGCGGTTAACCAGCAGGCCACTCCCGCCGTTGACTATCTCCTCAACGAGCTTGGCAAAAAGAAGTTCTACCTTCTCGGTTCCGACTACGTTTATCCCCGCACGACCAATCTCGTGCTGAAGGAGTATCTCGCCTCCAAGGGCATCCCCGCCGCCAACATCAAGGAGGTTTACACCCCCTTCGGACACACCGACTACCAGCAGATCGTGGCCGAGATCAAACAGTTCGCCGCCTCCGGTGACTCCTGCGTGGTCTCCACTTTGAACGGCGATACCAACGTTCCCTTCTTCCGCGAGTTCGCCAACGCCGGCCTCAAGTCCGAAGACTGCCCGGTCATGTCCTTCTCGGTCTCCGAGGATGAATTCCGCGGTCTGCCAACCAAGGACCTCGTAGGCCACCTCGGTGCCTGGTCCTACTTCATGTCGATCGACACGCCCGCCAACAACGAGTTCAAGAAGAACTTCTTCGCCTGGCTCGAAAAGAGCACCGTCCCCGGCATCGAGAAGAAGGGCCGCGTGACCAACAGCCCGATGGTTCTGTCCTACGCCGGTGTCTACCTCTGGAAGGCCGCCGTCGAGAAGGCCGGCTCCTTCGAGGTCGATAAGGTTCGCGAGGCCCTCTACGGCACCACCTTCGAGGGGCCTGGCGCCAAGTATATCGTCCAGAAGAACCATCACGTGACCAAGAACGTCTACATCGGCGAGACCCTTGCCGACGGCCAGTTCAAGGTCCTGAAGTCCTACGAAGGCGTCTTCGGCGAGCCCTTCCTCAAGGGCACCTTCAAGTAAGTCCCGCCGGTTCCTTGGTCTGGCGTGGCTCCGCCTGCGCCAGTCCTAAGGATGCCGTAAGCCCCTGATGCGGTAAACGCATCTCCCCCCCCTCCACGGCGCCTCTGGTTAAGGTGTGCGTGTTCTAATCAAC
>JBDLWD010000262.1:0-3349 GCA_039804465.1 Verrucomicrobiota bacterium
TGGAACTCGACAAGGCCTCAGCGTCCGCCCGCTGGCGCGTCTACGACGTGGTCGCCGAGGGAGTCTCGCTCATCGCCAACTATCGCTCCCAGTTCGACCCCATCGTCAAAAAGTCCGGCCCCGTCGGCCTCCTCGAGACCCTCGAGATCAAGCTCGCCGAACAAGCCTCCTCGCCGAAAAAATGATCGGCAAATCCGTTTGCAATAACCGACCGCCAACCTGCCCGCAGCCATGCACCCACTCCGCCTCGCCTCCGCTCTTTTCTTTCTGGCCCTAGGCTCTGCTCACGCCCTCGCCCAAGGGTTTTCCGGTGTTCGCGCCATCGACGAGCGCACCCACGACGCTCCCGCCGCAGAGGATTACGATGAATACGCTCCCGTGAGCGTCAGCGATCCGTTCGAAGGATTCAACCGAGGCGTGTTCGCGTTCAACGATTGGACCTATACCCGCGTCCTTAGCCCTGTATCCAAGGCCTACGAGGCCGTCGTCCGTCCGCCGGTCAATCAGGCCATCGGCAACTTTTACGACAACATTCGCTACCCCGTTCGAGTCGTGAATTGCCTGCTGCAGGGGAAGTTTTCCCGCGCCGACCTCGAGACGCGCAAGTTCGTGGTCAACACCCTGGGCGGTCTTGGTGGCTTCATTCGCCAGTCGGAAAACGTTCCCTCTCTCGCCAATGTTCCCAGGGAGGATCTCGGCCAGACCCTAGGTCACCACGGCGTGCCTCACGGCCCTTATATCGTGTTTCCGCTCTTCGGCGGTTACAGCCTGCGCGATCTCGCGGGCCGCGCGGGTGACACCGTCGTTTCCCCCACAGGCAGGGAATACATCGATTTCGCCAATCGCAGATGGACCGGCGACCTCGATTGGGAGTGGCAGGCAGCCATCACCGTAACCGATACCATGAGCTCTTTGCCCGGCATCTTGGATCTCTACGGCAAGCTTAAGCACGCTGCCGTCGATCCCTACCTCTCGGTCCGCGACGCCACCCGCCGTTACCGCGACGCCGAGACCGCGCGGTAAACCTGCCCCCTCTTTAAGGGATCCCGGCAACCCGCCGGGATTTTTTGTGTCCAAATGTCCTCCGCCCCGCCACCCTCGTTGACGTGAAACACCCCGTCCGCACCCTCATTCCCCTGACCGCCGTCGTCCTCCTCGCCGCCTGCGTTAAACCGGCCGAGCAAAAGGCCCCGGAAAACACGCCCGCGCCCAAGGCCGAGCCCTTCGCTGTCGCGCCGCCTCCCCCTGCCCAGCCGCCCTCCGTGGCCGGCATCCCCGCCGCCGCCATCGGCGCCGCCGAGCGCGCCAAGATGAAAGTCGAGGTCGCCTCCACCTCCACGGCGGACAACGGAGCGCTCTTCCGCCAGGCCAAGGCCCTCTGCGCCGAGAAAAAATTCTCCGAGGCTCGCGCGGTGCTGGACCGCATCCCCGCCGAGCTTCTCACTCCCGACCAGGAAAAAGCCGTCAACGAGCTGCGCTCCCAGATCAACGCCGCGCTTGGTGGCTGAGCGCGGATCGCTTCTGCAACGTCGCTCTTGCTCCGTGTTCCAGCGCCCCGCCGGCTCCGTCCTTCGGGGCGCTGCTTTTTTAGAGATAAAAATTCCCGCCCGGAGCGCATCTTTCGCTTCCGCCAGCGCCGGCTTCTCTTCTTGCTTCGCGGCTTCCCCTTTCGAGCCACTACACCTGCTCCATGTCCGACTTCCCCGCTTCCGCGACCCACACCGCCCCCGGAAACACCGAGCCCCAGCCCGGTTCCCCCGCGCCCGCCAAAATTCAGCTCAACCCCGAGCACGTCCTCCGCATCGGCCAGGAGCTCGGCGGCGCGGTCAAGGTCGCCCAGATCGCCTCCACCGCCCAGCTTCTCAAGGAGGGCGCCACCGTCCCCTTCATCGCCCGCTACCGCAAGGAGGTCACCGGCGAGCTCGACGAGGTCCAGATCACCACTATCCGCGACCGCCTCGAGCAACTCGCCGCCCTCGACGAGCGCCGCGCCAGCATCCTCGGTTCTCTCAAGGAGCGCGGCCTCCTTACCGACGCGCTCCGCGGCCAGATCGAGTCTGCCGACACCTTGGCGCGTCTCGAGGACCTCTACCTCCCCTTCCGCCCGAAGAAGCGCACCCGCGCCACCATCGCCAAGGAGAAGGGCCTCGAGCCCCTCGCCGAGCTCATCTGGGCTCAAGACTCCGCCACCACCGTCGATGCGCTCAACGCCGCCGCCGCTGCGTATTCGGGACGTGAATACCAGCCCGACGACGGCAAGGTCCCGCCCACGCCGCGCCAGAAGATCGCCGACGCCAGCGAGGCCTTCGCCGGCGCGCGCGACATCCTCGCCGAACGCATCTCCGACGACGCCTCCGCTCGCGAAAAACTCCGCGTCCTTTACCGCTCTTCCGCCGTGGTCTCGTCGAAGGTGCTCCACGGCAAGGACACCTCCCCCGAGGCGGCCAAGTTCAAGGACTACTTCGATTGGACCGAGCCCCTCGCCAAGTGCCCCAGCCACCGCCTCCTCGCCATGCGCCGCGCCGAGAAGGAGCTTTTCGTGATGATGCGCATCACGCTCCCCGACGAGACCCTCGCCCTCGCCGAACTCGAGCGCCTCGTCATCAAACCCCAGGCTCCCGGCTCCACGCTTCCGGCTTCCGCCGCCTGCGCCGCCCAGCTCCGCCTCGTCGTGGCCGACGCCTTCAAACGCCTCCTCGCACCCGCGATGGAGACCGAGATGCGCCTCGATTCGAAAAAGACCGCCGACCTCGCCGCAATCAAGGTCTTCGCCGACAACGTCCGCGAACTCCTCCTCGCCTCTCCGCTCGGCCGCAAGAACGTGATGGCGATCGATCCCGGCTTCCGCACCGGTTGCAAAACCGTGCTCCTGGACCGCCAGGGCAAGCTGCTCCACAACGACGTCATCTATCCCGAAATGCGCGCCTCCGAGGCGAAGGACAAAATCCTCGGCTTCGCCGCCCGCTTCGAGGTCGAGGCCATTGCCATCGGCAACGGCACCGCCGGCCGCGAGACCGAGGCCTTCGTCCGCGCCTGCGGCCTGCCCGCCTCCATCCCCGTCGTCATGGTAAACGAGTCCGGCGCCTCCATTTACTCCGCCAGCGAGGTCGCCCGCGAAGAGTTCCCCGATCACGACATCACCGTGCGCGGCGCCGTCTCCATCGGCCGCCGCCTCATGGATCCACTCGCCGAACTCGTGAAGCTCGACCCCAAGTCGATCGGCGTCGGCCAATACCAGCACGACGTCGAACAAGGCGCCCTCAAACGCTCGCTCGACGACACCGTGGTCAGCGCCGTCAACGGCGTGGGTGTCGAACTCAACACCGCTTCGAAGCAGCTCCTGAGCTAC
>JBDLWD010000263.1:0-5551 GCA_039804465.1 Verrucomicrobiota bacterium
TTGAGGGGGATGTAAACGACCAACCCGGTGGCGAAAAGGGCGGCGGCGGCGAGCGCCCAGCGCTTCCAGTCGCGACGGGCGTCGGACTTCACGAGAACGGGTTCGTCGGAATAGGTGCTCATGGGGCGGGAGAAACGGAGCAAAACAAGATCGACCCTCAGGGCAAGGCGAGCAGGCCGGTGATCTCCCGGGTGTCGGCCAGGGCCGTCCAGGCGCCGGCGCGGGTGCAAGCCAGGGCGCCGGCCGCCGATGCGAGGCGCAGGCGGGCGTCCGATTCCAGGCCGCGGGCCAACCCGAGCGCGTAGGCGCCGTGAAAGGCGTCGCCCGCGCCGGTGGTATCCACGGCGACGATACGAAAAGCGGGTTGTGCACCCGACGAGGATGGTGAGCTCCAGACGAGGCCGCGCGGTCCCAGGGTGACGACCACGAAGGCGTCGGCGCGAGCGCGCAAGGCGCGGCGCAGGGCGGCGGGCTCCGCCGCGGCGGGGTCTTCGCCGCCGAGGGCGGCGCGGGCGCAGGTCTCGCTGGCCACGAGGTGGCCGGCGCGCGGGGCGAGGGCGCGGACGGGCTCGGTCCACGAACCGGCGTCGAGGACGAGCGGCGCTCCCATCGTGTCCGCGTGGGCGGCGAGGGCGTCGCTCCACTCCGGACGGTGCCCATCGGCGAGCACGACCCGCGCGCGGGGGAACGAAGGAACGGCCGGCCGGATTTCGTCAATCAATGATTGACTAATGGATTGGGTTGCGGGGCGGTGGGAGACGATGGCGCGGCAGGCGTCGGGTTTGACGAGGATGGCGGCGAGCGGGGTTTCGTGGCCGGGGGTGGCGAGCAGCGCGGTGGTGTCGATGCCTTCGTTGGCGAAGGCGGCGCGGAGGAGCGGGGCGAAGGGGTCGCGGGCGGGGTCGCCGAGCAGGCCGGCGAAGGCGGAGCGGCCGCCGAGGCGGGCGACTTGCGCGGCGGCGACGGCGGCGGGTCCGCCGGGGGCGATGAGGCGCGAGGCGGCGCGGATTTTTTCGTCGGGCGCGGGGTGATGTGGAACGGAGAGAACGAGGTCCACGCAGGCGAGGCCGACGCAGAGCACGTCGAAGGGCGGGTCGGCTTCGGGCATGGCGCGAGCTTGGAGGCCTAGGCCAGGGCGGCGTCGCAGGCGGCGATGAGCCGGGCGCGGAGCGGGCAGGCGCGCTCGGCGAAGGCGCGTTGGGCGCGCTCGTAATCGGCGCGGCCTTCGGGGGTCTCGATTTTCACCGGCTCGAAGCCGAGCGCGGCGAGGTCGTAGGGGCTGGCGCGCATGTCGAGTTCGCGGATGTCGCGCGCGAGTTCGAAGCAGTCAGCGACGAGCTCCGCAGGCGCGAGCGGGGCGAGTTTGAAGGCCCACTTGTAGAGGTCCATGTTGGCGTGCAGGCAGCCGGGTTGCTCGTGCTCGCCGGTCGTCTCGCGGGCGAGCTGGACGCGGTTCAGGGGGCGGGCGGGCGGGGTGAAGAAGCGGAACGCGTCGTAGTGCGAGCAGCGTAGGGGCTGGGCCTCGACAATGGTGGCGATGTGGTCGGGGGCGAAGCGGAGCGGATACTGGTTGTGGCGCACCTCCTCGGGCGTCTGCCGGTAGACCATGGCCCATTCGTGCAGGCCGAAGCAGCCGAAGAAAGCGGGGCGGTCGGCGGCGGCGGCGAGGAAGCCGCGCAGCCACGCGACGAAGACGCGGCGTTTTTCCAGCACGGCGCCGACGTCGAGCGCGACGCCGCCGGTGGTCTCGCGGTATTCGGGGCGGGCGAGAAAGGCCCGGGCGGCCTCGCCGGCGAGCGTCACGCCCGCGCCCGGGAACCAGCGGCGCAGCCAGGAGGGGCGATGGCCGTAGTAGGTGAAAAGAAAATCGTAGACCGGATGTTTCTCGCCCCGGGCGGCGCGGTCCTGGTGCGGATCGGTCCAGGCGCGGACGCGGGTCTCGTGGACGCGGGCCCGATCCGACCAGTCGGCCTCGGAGAGGACGGGAGGCGACGGAGCAAGCGCGTCGGCGGAGGCGGCGGTGGCGGAGGGCATGGGGCGGTCGGCGCCGGGCGGCCGGAGCGCGGGCGCAAAGCCGGGCTCAGAGTTTCAGCTGTTTCTCAATGTCGGCCAGCACGGCGCTGGGTCCGCGGTATTCGCCGTCGGGCGTGAAGCTGGTGGACAGGTCCTTGCCGTCGGCGTCCATGAAAACGAGATTGGGAATGCCACGCTCGTGGGCCGGGCGCTGAAGGACGGGGGTGGATTTCTTCGCGTCGAAACGAAGGGCAGGCCAGGGCATCTTGTATTCCCTCATGTAGCCGGCCATGGCGTTTTCATTCTTGTCGCTGCTGACGAAGATGAACTCGAGCTCGGGGCGGCGCGTCCTGGCCTTGTTGTAGAACTTGACGAGTTCGGGGGTGAAGGCGCGGCAGGGCGGGCACCAGTGGGCGGAGTAGTAGACGGCGATGAAGCGCGCGCCGCCGAGGCGTTCGCCCGAAGATGGAACGAGCGAGTCTCCTTTGGTCACGACCAGTTTTCCGGCCAGGGAGGCGGCGAGTTTTCCCGCGGGGGCGGGTGCGGTCGTGGTTGTGCCGGAGGCGTTTGGCGGCGCGGGAGTGGTCGACGCCGGCTTGGACAGAGCGTCGACGCGCGCGCGGTCGGCCTCGGTCAATTTGGCGTAGGGATAGAGGTAGGTGGAGCCGTCGTCTTTGCGGAAGCTGACGGAGTCTCCCTTGCGGGCGAGGAACTCGGCCTGCATGGCCTGTCCGTCCAGATTGGTCCAGGTGGACAGTTCGGCGGGAAGGAGGCCCGCGGTGAAAACAAACGCCATGACGGTCAGGGCGCGGGAGAGAAGGCTCGCGGTTTGCATGTCGGTTTAGCCTGTCGCGGCGCGCCGGGATTGCAATCCGTGGCGGCTCAGGGGGCGGGGGCGGGTTTGGCGGCGGGGCGGATGAAAAGCGGGGTGCTGGCGACGTGGCTGCCGTCGATGGCGAGATCGAGCGAGTGTTCGCCGTAGCGCTCGAAGCGCACCGAGGAGATGTTCATGACGATGTTGACGATCGAGAACGAAGTCTCGGCGGCGGCGGGCGGGGCGGCGATGGGCATGTCCAGCGGCTTGAGGACGTCGCGACCGTCGGAGTCGGCGAGGGTGAAGCGCACCTGCTTGGGTCCGGCCTCGGTGTCGTCGAAGCGGAGCTTGGCCGCCACGCAGAGCTGGGGATGGAGGACGGGGAGCTGTGTCGCCCCCAGCGAGTCGAAGATGCCCACGATGGTGAGTTTGCCGGCGTAGTCGGCGGCGTAGTCGCAGGCGACGAAGAGTTCCACTTTCACGGTAGCGAGGGGGCGAGGGTGGCGAGTTACTTGGCGGCGGGCGCGGCGCTTTCGGCGTCGGCCTGGGTCTTGGCTTCGGCGGCGCGTTTCTCCTCGCGGGCCTTTTCGAGGGCGGCGGCGTTTTTGCGCTCCTCGACGACCTGCTGGCGGGTGGCGGCGTCGGCCCAGAGCCAGTAGCCCTGGCGGTGGTGGTGGAAGAGGATGCCGGCGAGGGCGGCGGCGGTGACGACGAGGGCGGTGACGCGGCGGCGCCGCGCGACGGCCTGCTTGTCCTCGTAGGGGTCGTTGAGGTCGCGGCGGCTGCCCTCGGGCAGGATGGCGCGCTCGGTGAGTTTGGTGCCGAAGGGGATGTTGATTTTCACGCGGCCGTTGATGGCCCAGCCGTTGGCCTCGAGGATGGGGCCGAGGGTGCGCTGGCGGAGCTTGAGCCAGGCGATGGCCATGGACGGACCGGAGATGACCAGCATGATGCCGAGAACGCCGGCGGGCATCCAGACGCCGAGGCCGAGGAAGCCGCTGATGAATCCGCCGAGGAGGGTGCCGAGGGCGCCGGCGGCGACGCCGAGGGCGGCGATGGTGCCGACGTCGAATTTTTTCGCGGGCGCTGCGGCGGGAGCGGGCCCTTTGCCGACGTTGGCGGTGGTCTCGGCGGCGCTGGCGAGCTGGGCGGTGCTTTCGGCCTCGGCGGCGGCGGCGCGTTTGGCGGCCTGCTCCTCGACCATGCGGATGAACTTTTTGTAGGGGGCGAAAAAGGCCTGCCGGATGGAGATGGGGTTGTCGACGATGGCGGTGATGGTGGCGTCCCAGTCGCGTCCCTGGCGGTCGTAGAAGACGCCGTTGCGGCCGACGAAGAGGTAGTCGCTGTCGCCGTTGGTGAAGCAGGCGGCGATTTTGCGCGGGGCATGGCCGGGGCGCTTGAGGTCGCAGTAGGCGATGTAGGCTTTGCTCATCGCGGCGAGGGGCGAGGGGCCGGCGACCTCGATGCAGAACTCGGTGGAGCGGCTGTCGAGGTAGAGCACGCCGGCTTGGAAGATGGCGGGATGCTCGGGCGAATAAAAATCGAAGAAGTTGACGTAGTTGTGGAGCAGGGCGCGGAAGTCGCGGGTGAAGCGGAGGATTTTTTCGACGTTCACGATGGCGTCGAACTCGGGAGCGAGCGCGGCGTCGCGGGCGATGAGGTCGGCGAGGGCGGGGCGGAGCTGGCCGGCGGCGGCGAGGTGGGCGCGGACTTTTTCCAGGCCGAGTTTTTCGATGGCGAGGGCGGGCTTGGCGGCGGCGTGGGCGGCGTAGGCGTCGGTCTTGGCCTTGAGGGTGTTCCATTGCTCCTCGGAGAGGCTTTCGAGCTCGGAGCCGAAGGCGGGGGCGACGGCGTCGCGGCGGAGGGTGGCGAGGCGCGGGGACCATGCGGGGTTGACCGCGCCGGTGAGGGGAAGGAGGGGGCGGTCGGCCTCGATGCGGGCGAGGGGGAAGGCGGCGATCTCCTCGTCGGCGACGGTGAGGTCCTTGGCCGCGAGGGCGAGGAGTTCGTCTTCGGAGCGGTGGAGGGCGGAGAGGGCGCGGGGGTCGAAGGCGGCGAGCCGGGAGCGGGCGAACCAGTCGTCGATCTTGGCGCGCACGGCGGCTACGGCCGAGGTGGCGGACGGGGTGGCGGCGCCGAGGGGGAGGAGCTCGGGGGAGGCGGCCTTGTCGGCCCAAGTTGCAAGGGCCGCGGCGTCGGCGAAGAAATTGTCCGCGAGGGCGGCGTTGACGCCCGGCGCGCCGGAGCGGTCGGGTGCGCCGCCGGTGACTGCAATGATGTCGGCGAGGAGGGTGGAGAGGGCGGCTTCGGAGGTGGAGGCGGGGATGACGACGCCGTCGCCGTTGAGCGTGGTGGCGGCGAAGAGTCTGGTGGTGTCGGCCGCGTCGGCGAGGGAGATGGTGGTGTCGGCGGCTTTGCCGAGGGAGGCGAGGATGCGGCGGGCGGAGGCGGCGGCGAGGTGGCCCTCGGGCGTGTCGGCGAAGGCGTCGAGGGGGAGCGAGTCTTTGCCGGAGAGGAGGACGGCGAGGTCTTTGAAATAGGGTTTGGACCAGGCGATGGCGGCGAGGAGTTCGGGGGCGCGGATGCGGCCGTCCTTGTCGGTGTCGAGCAGGGCGAGGGTTTTCTCGTCGAGTTCGAGGCCTTTCACCGGGCAGGAAAGGGCGGCCCAGAGTTTCTGGTCGAGGGTGTGGAGGTTAGCGAGATCGGCGGCGGTGGTGAGGGAGA
>JBDLWD010000264.1:0-3823 GCA_039804465.1 Verrucomicrobiota bacterium
GAAGCCCACGAGGCGCACTTGGGTGGGCGTGAACAGGGTAGGCCGTTCGGAAGCTGGTTCTGCCATGCGTAAAACCAATGCCGCGGCGCGGCGCGGGGGCGAGGAAAGTTTTTGGCGTGACGAGGTTGCGCGCCCGCGTGGATGCGTAGGCTGTCGGTCAATCACCATGCAGTCCGCGCCAGCCACGCACATCCACATCAAGGGAGCCCGAGAGCACAATCTGAAGAACCTCGAGGTGAGGCTGCCGCGCGGGAAGCTCGTGGTCATCACGGGGCCCTCCGGATCGGGCAAGTCGTCGCTGGCCTTCGACACGCTCTACGCGGAGGGCTACCGGAAATACATGGAGTCGCTCTCCACCCAGGCCCGGCAGGTGTTGGAGCAGCTCAAGCGACCGG
The DNA here is from genome assembly GCA_039804465.1 of Verrucomicrobiota bacterium. Classification (GTDB taxonomy): domain Bacteria; phylum Verrucomicrobiota; class Verrucomicrobiia; order Opitutales; family Opitutaceae; genus IMCC26134_A. The sequence continues at coordinate 396 of JBDLWD010000264.1, forward strand.
ACGTCGATTTCATCCATGGCCTTTCGCCGGTGCTCGCCATCGAGCAGCGCACGGGCAATGGCTCGCCGCGCTCGACCATCGCCACGGTGACCGAGATCGCCGACTATGCGCGGTTGCTTTGGGCGATCCACGGGGAGCAACGTTGCCCGAAAGACGGAGGGCGCGTGGTGCAGCGCTCGCTCGACGACAATGTGCAGCACGTGCTGACCACCTGCGCGGGCGAACGCATCATGCTTCTCGCTCCGGCGCTCAAGGCAAAACCCAGCGTGTTGCGCGACGAACTACCCAGGCTTCGGCAGCGCGGCTTTCAACGCGTGCGACTGGACGGCCAGGTGAAGAACCTCGACGACCCGCACCTCGTGCCCAACGGGCAGGGCTCGCGCGAGATCGCGGTGGACGTGGTGGTGGACCGTCTCGTGGCGGTGGCCGAGCAGCGCTCCCGCTTGGCGGACTCGCTCGAACTGGCTTTTCGCGAGGGCAAGGACCGCGTGGTCGTGGTGGCGCAGAAGGCGGGCGCGGCGCCCGACGCCTGGCGCGAGGTTCATCTCTCCCAGTCGCTGGCCTGCGAGGTATGCGGCGACGTCTTCGAGAAACTCACGCCGCGACACTTCTCCTTTAACAACCGCGAAGGGGCGTGTCCGGACTGCGACGGGCTGGGGCGAAAGCTGCGTTTCGTGCCGGAGTTGATCGTGCCTGATCCCGCAAAATCGGTGCGCGAGGGCGCGATCAAGCCGTGGCGCATTGGCGGAAAAAATCTCATCATAAAACACAACGCCCTGCTCAAGCAGTTGGCGGAGCAGTTGCCCTATGATCCGGAGAAGCCGTGGAGCGAGCTGCCGGAGGATACGCGCAAGGCGATTCTCTTCGGCGCGGGCGAGCGGCAGTTCGCCTTCAAGCTGAAGCGCATGCGCGAAGCGCGGGCCATGCCCTTCGCGGGAGTGATCTCGGATTTGGAGGAGAGTTTTCGAGGCACGGACAGCGACGGATTTCGCGCGCGGCTGACTACCTTCATGGTGAGCGGTTCGTGTCCGACGTGCCGCGGGGGGCGTCTAAACGAGCGCAGTGCGGCGGTTAAAGCGGGCGGGCTGACGATCACGGAGTTTTTCACCCGCGACGTCGCCTCGGCGCACCTGTGGGCGAAGGGTTTGCTGGAGGTGGTGGCGAGCGAAGCGGTGCGAGAGATCGCTACCGGCATCGAGCAGCGACTGCGTTTCCTGCTCGAGACGGGCCTCGGTTACCTGACCTTGGATCGCGACTATGACACGCTCTCGGGCGGCGAGGCGCAGCGCGTGCGATTGGCGACGCAGCTTGGCATGGGACTGATGGGCGTTATCTACGTGCTCGACGAGCCGAGCATAGGCCTGCACCCGGCTGACAACGAAAAACTGCTCGCGACGCTCGCCGAGCTGCGTGACCGAGGAAACACGGTCGTGGTCGTGGAGCACGACGAGGACACGATGCGGCTGGCCGACGAGATCATCGAGATGGGGCCGGAGGCTGGAACGGAGGGCGGGCAGATTCTTTTCCAAGGCACGCCGGCGCAGCTCATCGCCGCGCCGTCCAGGCAGACGCGCACGGGGCCTTATCTGGCGCGCAAGCAGCGGGTGACGCGCGAGGCGAAGCCGAAGACGACGGACGGCCTCTTTCTCACCGTGCGCGAGGCGCGCGAGCACAACCTGAAGGGCGTGGATGCGCGCTTTCCGATCGGCCTGCTTACAGTGGTCACCGGCGTGTCGGGCTCGGGCAAGAGCACGCTGGTGAACGATGTTCTGGCGTCGGCCGCGGCGCGAAAGCTCAACGGGGCGAAGGCGATTCCGGGCAAGCATCGTCACATCGAGAATCTGGATAATTTTGAAAAACTCGTGCAGGTGGACCAGTCGCCCATCGGGCGCTCGCCGCGGTCGAATCCCGCGACCTACGTCGGGCTGATGGACCCCTTGCGCGAGTTGTTCGCGATGGTGCCGTTGGCGAAGGTGCGCGGCTACACGGCGAGCCGGTTTTCCTTCAACGTGCGCGGCGGCCGCTGCGAGCGTTGCCAGGGGGACGGGGTGATCAAGCTGGACATGCAGTTCATGGCCGACGCCTACGCGCCGTGTCCGAGTTGCGGCGGGAAGCGCTTCAACCGCGAGACGCTGGAGATTTTATTCCATGGGAAATCCATCGCGGACGTGCTCGAGATGTCGGTGAGCGAGGCGATCGGGATTTTCAAAAATATCCCCAAGATAATGGACCGTCTGGAAACCCTTTCGGCGGTCGGGCTGGGATACCTGACACTGGGCCAGAGCGCTACGACGCTCTCGGGCGGCGAGGCGCAGCGGCTCAAGTTGTCGCTGGAGCTGAGCAAGCGCCAGCAGGGCGGCACGCTCTACATATTGGACGAGCCGACGACCGGTTTGCACTGGGTGGACATCCAGCACCTGATGGACCTGCTCTTTAAGCTGCGCGACGCGGGCAATACGCTCATAGTCATCGAGCATAATCTCGATGTGATCAACCTGGCGGACTGGTTGATCGACCTCGGTCCAGGCGGCGGTTCGGCGGGCGGCGAGATCGTCTATGCGGGCGAGCGAAAGGGGATCGAGAAGGAGGCGCGCAGCCTAACGGGTGCGGCGCTGGTGAAGTGGGCGGCTGGAGCCGGCGGACGAGAGTAGTAGCCAGCGGCGATCCCAACTCGCCCATGGATCAGGGTCACGCGGTTATCGACGCCGAACGGTATCCGAAAAGCAAAGACAGTCCGGGACGCGTTGGCCGAAGGCGATTTTCCCTTGGCTGCTCAGCGGCGTTGGCGACGACGGTTTGCCTCCTGGCGTTGGAAAGTCGGCAGCAAGCGAGCCTCGATGTAGGCAAAGGCGGCGGCAAGGCCCTCGCGTTGATAGACGAGGCCGAACTCGGCCTCGACGCGGGTGGGGCGTCCTAGGGACTGGAGAAACGAGTTGGCGGTCAGCCGCAGAAAGGTCTCGGTGTCCAGCCGGCCCAGCGTGCGCAGGATGTATTCGCGGGCCCACAGGGCCAGGACCGCGTCGCCCGTCCAGGCGAGCTGCTGCTCCAGCGCAGGCTCGACCGGTGGTTGGACGGGCGAAAGGGGGTGAGTGACTTGTTCCGACACGGGCGGGAGATCAATGCGGGGTGTTTGCATGGCCAACCGATGACAACTTCAGCTGGAGAATAGTGGACTTCAGGCGCCGACTTTTCCTTTAACCGCGGATCACGAATCATCACGGATGTAAAATCCGGCCAATCCGCGCCCTTCCGTGAAGTCCGTAGGAAAAAGCGAATACACTGGCCCCCCGGGATTAAACCCGAAAACCGCGATTGATCTCCGCGATCCGGTGTAACCTCGCGGGCATCTGGCGATTCGCTCAACACCTCGATGCACTCACGAGTGCACCTCGGGTTTCGCTCATCCCCATCTGCTCCACGATCTTTCG
>JBDLWD010000265.1:0-7705 GCA_039804465.1 Verrucomicrobiota bacterium
TTTGGCGCGATTATTCGGGGCGGGCCCAAAAGGACTCGAAGTTCCAGAAAACGCCGCCGAGCGGCTTGGGCTGGACGTTCTGCCAGCGGCGGCGGACGCCCACGTATTCGTTGGCGGTGACGAGAAAGACCATGGGCTGCTCTTCGGCGAGGATGGCCTGCACCTCGAAGAAGGCGGCGCGGCGCTTGTTGTCGTCGAGCTCGCGGCCGATCTGGCGCATCAACTCGTCGATGCGCGCCTCCCACGCGGTCTGGGGCGAAGGCTGCGAGGGCGACCAGAAGTGGAGGCGGCCGTCACTCATGAGAATGTCCTTGGACGAGTAGGGATCGGGCGCGCCGCCGCCGAGCCCGAGGAGACAGGCCTCGTATTCGAAAGACTCCGAGGTGCGGCGGATGATGGTGTTGAAGTCGATGAACTGCAGCTCCACACGGATGCCGAGCGCGGCCATGTCTTCCGCGAAGACGGTCGCCATCTCGGTGCGCAGGTTGCTGTTGTTGTTCGTCATCAGCGAGAACTCCACCGCGTTGCCCGCCGCGTCTTGCAGCCGATCGCCGCGGCGCTCGAAACCGGCCTCCGCCAGCAACTCGCGGGCACGGCTCAAATCGTAGGGATAACGACGGACATCGGGATTGAACCAGTTGACGTTCTTGGGCGACACGTAGCCGTGAAGGGGGCTGGCCCGCCCGGCGAACACGCCGTCGACGATGCCCTGGCGGTTGGTGGCGTAGGACACGGCCTGGCGGAAACGCCGATCGGAGAACCAGCGGCGCTTGTGCTCGGGCAGGTAGGGACGGCCCTCGGGGTTGTTGCCGGGCTGGAGATTGAACCACACGAAGCTGGTCGACGAGGACGGGCCCAGGTCGTGGACGTCGAAGTCGAACCGTTCGGCGCCGCGCGAGATCCAGGTGACGTTGTCGGCCTGGATGGATTCGGCGTCGGTCAGGCCGCGGGCGAAGGCGACGTTGCTGGCGTTGGAGTCGCCGACGATGCGGGTGATGATGCGCTCGACGTAGGGCAAGCGGTTGCCGGCGGAGTCGCGTTTCCAGTAGTTCGGGTTGCGGCGAAAAACGATGCGCTCGCCCGGCCGGTAGGACTCGAGCAGGAAGGGACCCATGCCCACCAGTTCGTTCGGGTGGTTGATGCCGGTGCTGATGCTCCAGGCGTCGAGCAGCGTGCCCTTGTCCACGTGAGGCTTCAGGATGTGGCGCGGAAGGATTTCCTGCCCGCCGGCGAAAAGCAGGAAGGGGGCGTAGCGCTGAGGCAGGGTGAAGCGCACGCGGTATCGGCCCAGCGCCTCGGCGCGCACCTCCTCGCCCTCGACCAGGTGGAAAAAGGCCGGGCGCGAGGGAAAGCGCAGCTTGGGCCGGCCGGTTTTCCCGTCGACCGCGGGCTTGCCCGTGGCGGAGTCGATCTCCTTCGAGTAAAGCGCCTCCTCCCAGGTGAACACGACATCCGCGGAGGTGAAGGGCTCGCCGTCGCTCCACGCCAGCCCCTCGCGCAAATCAAAGGTGTAGCCCAGCCCATCCTCGGAGATGCTCCACGCGCGGGCGAGGTTGGGAATGATGGCCCCGGTGTCGGGATCGAGCCGGGTAAGCCCCTCCATGTAGCGGCTGATCGCCGCGCTGGAAGGCCCATCCTCGGAAATGAGCGGGTTGAGGGTGTTGATGTCGCCCGGCTGGGTGGTGACAAAGAGCGCTCCGGCGCGCCCCGGCGGAAAGGGAACCACCTCGGCGTGCTCCGGCAGCGGCACGACCTTTTCCTGCGCGGGCACGTTGGCGACCTTGCCGCAGGCACCGAGCAGCATGACGGCGAGGATACTGGCCACCGGAAGACTGCTTCGGGAAAAAGGGGATGGCATGGGGAGCACGCTGCGTGAAATTGGGTAAGCCGGCACCGGGCTCGGGAACAGCAAGAAATAAGACGGACGCGATGGTTTCCGCCACCGGATTGTCGGCCGCATCATCGAGAGACCTTGCCTCGGAGCCTCCGGCCGATTGGCGTGCCTTTCGAACATGATCGGCGTCTTCGACTCGGGCTTCGGCGGCCTCACCGTGCTATCCGCGCTGCTGCGCGCCCTGCCCGCTTACGATTACCTCTATCTGGCCGACAGCGCCCGCGCACCTTACGGGGCCCGCAGCGCCGAGGTGGTAAACGAGTTCACCATCGAAGCGGTCGAGTGGCTCTTCGAACAAGGTTGCCCGCTGGTCGTTCTCGCCTGCAACACCGCCTCGGCCCGCGCGCTGCGCAACATCCAGCAACTCCACCTCCCCCGCCACCGTCCGGACTGTCGCGTGCTCGGCGTGGTGCGCCCCTCGGTGGAGGCCTTGGCCGGCATCCCGGTCGGGACCATCGCCATCCCGGACCAGACCCCGCCCTCGCTCGCCGAGGGATTGGTGGCCGTCCTCGGCACCGAGGCCACCATAGCCTCCGATTCCTACGGGATCGAACTTCGCAAACTCGCGCCCCGCCTGCGCATCATCCAGCAGGCCTGCCCCCTTTGGGCCCCGCTGGTGGAGGCCGGTGAACTCGAGGGCCCGGGCGCCGACTATTTTCTCCGCCAGGATCTGGAGCGCATGCGGGCCGCCGCGAAAGGAGAATGGCCGCGGCGAATCCTGCTCGGCTGCACCCATTACCCGCTCCTTTTGCCCGCGCTTCGACGCTTGGTGCCGCCGGCCACGGAACTGATGGACCAAGGCGACTTGGTCGCCACCCGCTTGGCCGATTGGCTGAAGCGCCACCCCGACAAAGAACGCGAGCTGGGCCGCGCAGGCCAAAGGCGCTACGCGACCACGGACGATCCGGCGTGGTTTTCCTCCCGCGGGGAAAAACTGCTAGGCCACGGCATTAACGCGGAACACCTGCGCCTCCGGCCCAGATAAGCGGGCCTCGTAGGGCGGGCGAATGGCTTTCGGCAGGCTTTTCCTTGCGGCAGGAACGTGAATGACGTCATACAGGCTTAAGAAACACTCGGCCAAGCCGATACGTTAAAGACACATCCTAAGGTCAATATCCACGCATTGGCCTTACCCCACCCGCAACTTTTCGACACCGCAATGAACCTCAACGTTAATCAAAAGGTGGCCCTTCTCGCCGCCACCGCCGGACTCTTGCTAGGTGCATTCGCCGGGGTCGTTCACAACCAGTTCTCCCTTCTTCGCGATCGCAACGAAGAGGTTTTCACCACCTTCAAAGGACTCAGCAACCATCAGCTCGCGGACATGATGCATGACGCCCTCCGCGGCGACGTGCTCAACGCCCTGCTCCAGTCCAAGAACCACGACGCGGAAGGCCTCAAGCAAACGCTCGAGGAGACGCACGAGCACATCGCGGTTTTCAAGAAAACGGTCTCTGACAACTCCGCGCTGCCGCTTCCGGATAACGTGCATTCCGCGCTGCTGGCCGTTCAAAGCCCGCTGCAAGCATACTTCGACTCGGCGGAGACCCTCGTGAAACTCGCCGCCAGCGACACGGCGGCCGCCGAGGCCAGCCTGGCCGCCTTCCGCACCTCTTTCTCCGTTCTGGAGCAATCGATGGGTGAGATCTCCGAGGTGTTCGACCAAGAGGCGTCGCGGATCGACGCCGCCGCGGCCGAGGCCGTGCAACGATTCCAAAAGCTGATTGTCGGCGGAGCCGCCGTGTCACTTGCCCTCATCGCCCTGCTGGGAGTGCTCGTGGCGCGCAGCATCCCCCGCCCCTTCGCCACGGTGATCAACGACCTGGTCGGTGTATCCGAGAGCAATCTCGTCGGCGCCCGGCACGTCTCGGCCGCCAGCAAAAATCTGGCCGAAGGCGCCAGCAGCCAGGCCGCCGCGCTGGAAGAGGTCGCGGCCACCCTGGAAGAGCTTTCCAGCATGACCAAGCGCAACGCCGAGCACGTTCGCTCCGGCAAGGCCTCCGCAAATGCCGCCCGCGCCGCCGCCGAGGCCGGCGAATCCGAAATGCGCGGCATGCTCGAGACCATGGAGGGGCTCCGTCGCTCGTCCCAGGACACCACCAAGATCGTCAAGACGATCGACGAGATCGCCTTTCAAACCAGCATCCTCGCGCTCAACGCCGCGGTGGAGGCCGCCCGTGCGGGCGAGGCCGGGGCTGGCTTCGCCGTCGTGGCCAACGAGGTGCGGACCCTTGCTCACCGCTCCGCGACCGCCGCGAAAGAAACAGCGGAAAAAATCGAGGAAGCCTCGCGCCAAAGCGCGCAAGGGGCCGAGTTCACCGCCCGCGTGGCGGCGGGACTTTCCGAGATCGCCACTCGCGTGCGCGAGGTCGACAGCCTGATGGGAGAACTGGCCACCGCATCGCAGGAGCAAAGCACCGGCATCAGCCAGATCAGCTCCACCATCTCCGACATCGACAAGGTCACGCAGTCAAACGCGGCCAGCGCAGAGGAAACCGCCTCGGCCGCCACTCAGCTCACCGCCCAGTCCGAGGATTTGAGCACGCTCGCCCTGCGCCTGAGCGAGCTGGTGGGCGGCGGCGGATCGACAGACAAGACCCCGGCCAGCCCGGCCTGAAACCAGGGCCGGCATACGGCTCGCTGCCATGCCTGAAACCGCCGCCGGAAAGGCGGCGGCCTACCACACCCGAGCCCAGAGCAGCTTGAGGTAGCGGCTCTCGAGGCAGTTCGAATAAATCGGGTGGTCCGCGCCGGCGCCGGTGCGGTCCAGAAACTGAAGGCGGCGATTCAGGCGGTGCGCGGCCTTGATCACGTGCTCCTCGAAATCCTCCCAGCTCAGCAGGCCAGAGCACGAGCAGGTAACGAAGATGCCACCCGGTTTTACGAGCTGGAGCGCGAGCTGGTTGAGATCCTCGTATTTGCGCCGGCCCTCGGCGTTGCCCGCCGCCTCGCGGGTGAAGATCAGCTTCGGCGGATCGAGCACGACCACGTCCCACTTCTCGCCGTTGGTCGCCATCTGGCGCGCGTAGGCGAAGGCGTCGGTATGGACAAACTTGATACGCGCCTGGTTGAGGTTGGCGTTGCGCTTTGCCATCGCGACGGCCGCCTCGTCGAGGTCCACCGCGGTCACGTCCTCGGCGCCGCCGTTCACCTTGGCGTTTAGCGAAAAGCCCGCGCTGTAGCAGCAGAGGTCGAGCATGCGCGCGCCCTTGGTGAACTTCGCCAGCATGCGCCGGTTTTCCCGCTGGTCGCAGAAAAAGCCGGTCTTGTGCCCCTCGGCGAAATCCACCTCGTAGCGCACGCCGTGCTCGCGGATTTTCACCCGGTCGGGCGCGGCGGCGTTGGTCTCGTTGAACCAGCTGGGCTTGATGCCCTCGAGCGAGCCGAGGTCGTGGTCGACGTGCACGCGCGCGAACTTCGTGCCGGCCAGCTCGTGGATGAGCGGCAGCCACTCGGGCAGGCGGCGGGCCATGCCGAAGCTCGTCACCTCGCAAAGCAGGGTGTCGGCATAGCGGTCGACGATGAGGCCGGAGAGGCCGTCGCCGTCGGAGTTGATGAGGCGGTAGGCGTCGGTCGTGGCGTCGAATTGGAAAATATCCCGGCGCAGGGCGATGGCGCGACGGATGGCGGTCTCGAAATAGGCCTCGCCTAGCTGGGCGTCGGCGCCGTGCGCGACCACGCGGAGCACCATCTTGGCGCGCGGATTGTAGAGGCCGATGCCGAGGGGCTGGCCGCCCTTGTCGTAAACGTTGACCAAATCGCCCGGCCGTGCGTCCGGGGACGCCTCGCCCAGCAATCGCGGGAAAATGGCGGGCTGGAAGGTGAAGTATTTCAGCTGCACCCAGGGCCGCTTGCGCTCCGCCGGAGGAACCGGCGGGGGCAGCTGGCGCCCGCCGCCGGGAGCGGGGGCGGGCGCCAGCAACGACTCGTCGTCGACATCGGCGTCGGCGGACGAGCGGGCGAAAGAAGCGGAATCGGACGAATCGCGGGTCATGGGAGGCAGGTCGCCGACGAAAAGCCTCAAACCGGGCGGCGGGGCGACGTTTTTCCGCGCCACATCGAGGGCGCGGGCGGAAGAGGCCGGTTGACGCCCCACGGCGGCAAAGACTTAAACGCGACCACGCTTTCCGCCGCCGCAAAGAAACGGCCGCCCCCCCTTTTTCGCATGAAACGTCTTCTTCTCCTGCTCCTCGGTCTGGGTCTCCTCTACGCCGTGGGAGCGCTCGCCTGGAATGTCCGGGAAACCACCCGCTATTTCGTCGCGAACGGCCGCGAGGCCACGCTCGAGATCCAGCAACGCTACAACGCCGAGCGCTGGGCCTCTCCCCTGCCGGTAAAAAAAATCCTGACCTACACCGCCCGCCTCCAACCGAAATACGATGTGCTGATCGAGACGGACCAGGAGCTGAAGCCCGGCCAGAAGATCACGATCCGCTTTCTCACCCGCGACGTCGCGGCGGAGGCGGTAGCCCTTTCAAAACGCCCCTTGGTGAACACCATCCGGCTGCGCGGCGCCGAGGACGGCGCCCCGGTGAAACTGGAAGAGACCGACGCCTTCGACCGCCTGGTGGACAAGGCCATGGGGCCGCCGGCCGAGGGCGTTTACGTGAAGCCGCGCGCCGTGGCCGAGGCGGCACCCACCCGCGAAAAACCCACGGTGCCATTCTTGATCGAGGAGCCGGGCGACACGACTTGGAGCCTGATCGTCCGTAACAGCCGCATCGGCGAATGGGTGTTTTTGTTGCTCGGCGTCCTGATCGCCCTGTCGTTTTTGAGCGCCGCCTATGAGCGTCAAAAGGAGGCCAAGCGCCTCGATTCACGCGGCAAAAAGTTCGTCCACCCCTCGCTCCGGAACGTTCAGGCCGCCGCGCCCGAGGCCCAGCGCAAGATATCCTACGTTCCCAAGGGCGACCAGGAAGTCGCGCTGACCGACGCGGAGAAAAAGCAGGCGGCGGCCAAGGCGGCCCCTCCCCCTACTCCGGCCCCCATACCGGCGCCGAAATCGGCGGCGACGCCCATACCCTTCAAGCCATCCGCACCACCGCCACCGTCCGCCACGCCCGCGGCAAACACGGCGGCAGAACCAAAGCCCTTGACGGAGTTGCCTTCGCTGCGCGCCAACGAGACGGCCCCGCCCATGCCTATCAATCGTGAAGAACCTGCGTTGAAACTGCGCCGCAAAACCGGCGGCGGAGGCAGCGACACCACACCTCCCGCGGCCTAGCGTTGAGTCGAGGCGGGAAGGCGCGTTGCCCAAACTAGATCAGAGCAGATCGGGCGGGACGGTGGCGATGGCCTCTTCTAGCGTGGTTAGGCCCTCCTTCACCTTGAGCATGGAGTCCTGGTGAAGGGTCTTCATGCCGCCGCGCATCGCGATCCTCTTTAGCTCGGCGGATTCCAAGCCCTTGTTGATGGCCTCGATGAGCTCCTCGTTGGTCACCATGAGCTCGTGGATGCCGACGCGGCCCTTGTAGCCGGTGTTGTTGCACTTCGGGCAACCCTTGGCGCTGGCCTTGTAAATCTGACCCGACCAGCCGATGGCGGTTTCCAAAAGCTGCTTTTCGCGGCCCACGGGTTCGTGAGCGACCTTGCAGGTCTTGCAGACGCGGCGCATGAGGCGCTGGGCGCAGACGCAGAGCAGCGAAGAGCTGATCATGAAGGGCTCGATACCCATGTCGGTCAGACGGGCGATGGTGCTCGGCGCGTCGTTGGTGTGCAGCGTCGAGATGAGCAAATGGCCGGTGAGAGCGGCCTCCACGGCGATGCCGGCGGTCTCCTTGTCGCGGATTTCGCCCACGAGGATGATGTCTG
>JBDLWD010000266.1:0-13768 GCA_039804465.1 Verrucomicrobiota bacterium
CGGCGGCGCCCCCTTGGGCGCCGCCTTTTTCATGTCCGCCGTCCGGGAACGCGCGGCTCGACCTGCGCCGTCCCGCCGGTTTTTCTGCCGCCTCCGTTTTCGTCCGCCGCCCATGCCGTCCCAACCCGAGCCCCATGAAGTCACTTTGCTGCTCGAAGCGGTCGGGCGGGGCGACGCCGCCGCCGGGGAGGAGTTGCTGCCGCTGGTCTACGACGAGCTTCGCCGCCTCGCCGCCGCTCGCATGGCCCGCGAGCAGGCCGGCCACACCCTCCAGCCCACCGCGCTCGTCCACGAGGCCTGGCTCCGCCTCGCCGGGCCGGACGGGCAGGGCGGGGGCGAGCGCCGCTGGCGCGACCGCGCCCACTTCTTCCGCGTCGCCGCCCTCGCGATGCGCCGCATCCTCGTCGATCGCGCCCGCCGCCGCGCCAGCGAAAAACGCGGCGCCGGCGCCGCCCACGTCAGCTTCGATGATCTCGATCTCGCCGCGGCCGATGGCGACGAGCGTCTGGTGCTGATCGACGAGGCGCTCACGCGCCTGGAGGCCGAGGATCCCGCCTTGGCGCGCGTGGTCACGCTGCGCTTCTTCGGCGGCTTCGCCCAGCGCGAGATCGCCGCCTCGCTCGGCGTGGTCGAGCGCACGGTCGAGCGCCAGTGGGCCTACGCCCGCGCCCGGCTGGTCGAGCTCATGCGCGAAAAACCATGAGCGCGCCTTCCGACCGCGCCTTGGAGCGAGCCCTGTTCGACGCCTGCCTCGGGCTGGACGACGCCGTGTGGCGCGAGGCCTTTCTCGTCCGCGCCTGCGCCGGTGACGCCGCCCTCGCGGAGCGCGTCCGCCGTCTGCTCGTCGCCCATGCCGAGGCGGAGCAACTCATTCCCGAGGTCGCCGATTCGCGTCCGTCGCCCTCGTCCGTCCCCGCTCCCGCCGCGCCCTCGTCCGCGCCCTCTTCCCCCGAGGGCGCGGAGGGTTCGTTCATCGGACGCTACCGTCTCGTGCGGCGCATCGGCGAGGGCGGCTGCGGCGTCGTGTATCTCGCCGAGCAGTGCGAACCGGTGCGACGGCGCGTGGCCTTGAAGGTTATTCGCCTGGGCATGGACACCGAGCGCGTCGTGGCCCGTTTCGCTCTCGAGCGCCAGGCACTCGCGTTGATGACGCACCCGAATGTCGCCCAGGTGCTCGACGCCGGCGCGACGGAAAGCGGCCGGCCCTACTTCGTCATGGAGCTGGTGGAGGGTGAGCGCATCACCGACTTTTGCCGCAACCACCGGCTCGGCGTGCGCGAGCGCCTGGAGTTGTTCATCCCCGTCTGCCACGCCATCCAGCACGCGCACCAAAAGGGCATCCTGCATCGCGACATCAAGCCGTCCAATGTGCTGGTCACGATGCGGGACGGCGCGCCCGTGCCCAAGGTCATCGACTTCGGCGTGGCCAAGGCCGTGCTCGGGCCGCAGGCCGGCGACGCCACGCGCACCGGCGACGGCATGTTTCTCGGCACGCCCGCCTACATGAGCCCCGAGCAGGCCGAGCCGGGGCGGATCGACGTCGATACGCGAAGCGATGTCTACAGCCTGGGCGCCCTGCTCCACGAGTTGCTGGTCGATCGTCCGCCCTTCGACGCGCGTCGATTGCTCGAGGCCGGGCTGGACGAGCTGCGCCGCACTTTGCGCGAAGTGGACCCGCTCCTGCCCTCGCGCGTGCTGCGCGCGCTCGCGCCCGACGAGCTGGCACGGATCGCCGGCGCGCGGCGCTGCGATCCGCCCGCGTTGATAAAATTCCTCAAGCGCGACCTCGACTGGGTCGTGCTGCGCGCGCTCGAGAAAGACCGAGCCCGGCGCTACGCCACGGTCAACGGCCTCGCCCTCGACCTCGCGCGCCATCTGCGCGACGGGCCGGTGGAGGCGCGGCCTGCGGGCGGGGTGTATCGGCTGAGAAAGCTCGTGCGCCGCAACCGCGTGCTTTTCGCCGCCGGCGCGGCGGTGGCGCTCGCGCTCATGGCGGGGCTCGGCGTCTCGACCTGGCTTTTCGTGCGCGAGCGCGCCGCGCTGCGCGAGCAGACCGCGCTGCGTCGCCAGGCGGAGACGGCGGAGCGCCTCACGCGCGCGGCCTTTCTGTCGCGCGAGGGCGCGTTCGAGGCCGCGGCCCGCGTGCTCGACGGCATAGACGCGCCGATCACCCAGCCCTCCTTCGACGGCGTGCTCGCCAACCGCGCGGTGGGCGACTGGCTGGCCGCGCAGCGGCGGTGGCCCGAGGCGGCGGCCCGTTTCGCTGCCGCGCTGGAGCTCGGCCGGCTCGACATTCTCGGCCCGGTCACCGTCGATCATCAGTGCTACGCCGTCGCCAGCATCCTCGCGGGCGACGATGCCGCGTATCAGCGTTTTCGCGCCCGTTCGGCCGAGCGCTTTTTCCCCGCCAACAACAGCGACGCCGTGGCGCGCGTTCTCAAGACCAGCCTTCTGCGCCCGCTCACGCCCGCGCTGCGCGAACGTCTCGTGCCGTTGGGCAAGCGCACCGAGTTCTGGTTCTCCAGCCTCAATCCCCGGCTCGCCTCCGGCTGGGCCGTCGTGCCTGTCAGCCTCTGGCGCTATCGAGGCGGCGATTACCCCGAGGCTCGCCGCCTAGCTCTGGTGAGCGACGATCCCGCGGACGTAGCCGGCGCGCGCGGCGCCACCCTGCGCCTCATCGTGGCGCTTTGCGACCTGGGCGAGGGGAGGCGCGCGGAGGCCGCCGCCCGTCTGGAGGCGGTGCGCCCCGTGATCGCCGCCGGTTTTGAAGGCGATTTGACCAAGGGCGATGCGCGCGACGGACATTGGTATGACTGGGCCTATGCGCACATCCTTATGCTAGAGGCGGAAACGCTTCTGGCCGCCGACTCCGGCGCAGCCCCGAAAAAAATCTGACGAATCGCCAAGGGGTCGTGTCGGGTTGAGCCTCGAAATCGCGCTTCTCCGCGCGACACCCCTTCGCTCCACGCACGCTGGTGTCTTCCGCAACCCCTTTGTTTTTTCCGACTTCGCCTCGTCCTTCGGGGCGTCCGCTTCCTCCATGTCTTCCCCCGATTCCCCGGCCAAACCCGCCAAACGCCGTTCCCTCGCCCAAGAGATTGGCCTCGCTCTCGTTGTCGTCGTCCTGGGCGTTATCCTCGCCGCCTACGGCTGGCACGACGCCGCCCCCGGCCGGCCCAACACGTTCCTCAACGTCGACAACCTCATCGACGGCGTCGCCACCCCGATGTCTTACTACGCCATCATGGGGGTGGGCCTCACGGTGGTGATCATCACCGGCGGCATCGATATCTCGGTCGGCTCCATCATGGCCCTCGCCGCCCTCGCCGGAGCAGCCGCCCTGCAAGGTTTCCCCGCCGACGCGCCGGCCTGGCAGGTGCTGCCGGTGGCGTTTCTCGTTCCGGTCGCGGTCGGGTTGATCTGCGGTCTGGCCAACGGCGCGCTCATCGTCGGGCTCAACCTCCACCCGTTTATCGTCACGCTGGGCACGATGAGCATCTTCCGCGGCTTGGCCAACGTGCTCCCGGAGCAGAAAACCCTGCCCGCCGCCGGCAAGCGCCTTCCCGAGGCGTTCACGACGGATTTCATGCGCGTGGAGATCTTCGATGGCATCCAGCCCATGCCGCTGGTCATCATGCTCGGTTGCGTGGCGCTCGGTTGGTTCTATCTCCAGCTCACCGTGGCGGGTCGTGAGACCTACGCCGTGGGCGGCAACGAGGAGGCCGCGCGCTTCAGCGGCCTGCGCGTCAACCGCATCAAACTCCGCACCTACGCCCTTTCGGGTCTCGCCGCGGGTATCGCCGGCCTCGTCTCGCTGGGCCGCTTCGGCACCGCCTCCACCAGCACGGGCACGGGCTATGAGCTCACCGTCATCGCTGCCGCCGTGGTTGGCGGGGCCAGCCTGGCCGGCGGACGCGGCACCGCGCTCGGCGCGCTGCTCGGCACGCTCATCATCGCCCTCATCGAAAACGGCATCCTCATCCTGCGCATGGCCCAGGAGTATCGTCTCGTGATCATCGGCCTCGCCATCGTCGTGGCCGTGGCGCTCGAGCGCCTGAGCCACCACCTGCGCCGCCGCCGCGCCGCGCGTTGAGCGGGTTTCCCGCGCATTCCCTTTTCGCCTCTTTTTCCCCATGAAAAACCCAACCCTGCTCCTCCGTTCCTGCGGCCTCGCCGCGCTCGCCCTGCTCGCGCTCGCCGGCTGCTCCAAGAAGGCCGAACCCGTCGCCGCGGACGCCGCGCCCGGCCAACGCACCATCCTCATCGGCTTCATCGGCAAGAGCCAGACCAACGATGTCTTCCAGGCCGCCCACGCCGGCGCGCGCGACGCCGCCGTCGAGCTTGGCGCTAAGTATGGCGTTAAGGTCGAGGTCGAGATCCGCACCCCGAACGACGAGGACGCCACCAAGCAGGCCGAGGCCATCGAGGCCTTAACCCGCCGCGGCGCCGACGGCATCTCCGTCTCCGCCTCCGAGGCCAACACCATCACGACCTCCATCGACAAGGCCGTCGCCAAGGGCATCGCCGTGATGTGCTTCGACTCCGACGCGCCCCAGAGCAAGCGCTTCGCCTTCTACGGCACCGATGACGCCGACTGCGGCGCCCGCATCATGGAGCGCCTCGTCCAGACCATGGGCGAGAAGGGCACCGTCGCCATCCTCGCCGGCAACCAGAGCGCGCCCAACCTCCAGGCCCGCGTCGCCGGCGCCAAGGCCGTCGCCGCCAAGTATCCCGGCATCACGCTGAACGAGCCCGCCGCCTTCTACCACGTCGAGACGCCCGAGAAATCCGCCGAGGCCGTCGCCTCCGCGCAGAACGCCAATCCCGGCATCCAGGGCTGGGCCTTCATCGGCGGCTGGCCGCTCTTCACCTCCGACGCCCTCAAGTGGGCCCCCGGCTCGGTCAAGGTCGTCTCCTGCGACGCCCTGCCCGCCCAGCTCAACTACCTGCGCACCGGCCACGTCGACACCCTCTACGCCCAAGATTGCTACGGCTGGGGCTACAAGTCCGTCGAAATCCTCCTCGAGAAAATCATCCAAGGCAAAGCGCCCGCCACCCCGAAGATCGTCGATGCCCTCACCGAGGTGACCAAGGCCAACGTCGACGCCTTCGGCAAGAACTGGGAAAAGTGGCTCGCCAAGTAAGCCGGCCCTTTCGACCCGACCGCCCCCCGACCTTGCCCCGCCCATGAGCGAAACTGCCGCCGAGTTCGTCCGATTCCGCGCCGTCACCAAGACCTTCGGCGGCGTCACCGCGCTGTTCGACGTCACCCTCGGCCTTGGCCGCGGCGAGTGCCACGGCCTCATGGGTGAAAACGGCGCCGGCAAGTCCACGCTCGGCAAGGTCCTCGCCGGCATCCACCGGCCCGACTCCGGGGACGTCGTCATCGACGGCGTCCCCCACGTCTTCGGCTCCCCGCGTGAGGCCCTCGAGGCCGGCGTCGCCATGGTCCACCAGGAGCTCGCGTTTTGCCCCGACCTCAGCGTCGCGGAAAACCTCAGCCTCGGCCGCTACCCGCGCCGCGCCGCCGGCCTCCTCGTCGATCGCGACGCCATGCGCCGCCGCGCCACCGAACTGCTCGCCGCCATCGAGGTCACGCTCGACGTCGATCTCCCCATGAGCGCCCTCTCCACCGCGCAGGAGCAGCTTGTGCAGATCGCCGCCGCGGTCGGCGCCAATCCGCGCATCATTGTTTTCGACGAGCCCACCAGCTCGCTCGCCGCGCCCGACGCCGAGCACCTCTTCGAGCTGATTGAACGGCTCAAGGCCCGCGGCCTCACCGTCATCTACGTGTCGCACCGCATGCCGGAGCTTTTCCGCCTGTGCGACCGCATCAGCGTGCTGCGCGACGGCCGCTACGTCGGCACCCTTGATCGCGCGAACATGAACCACGACGCGGTCGTGCGACTCATGATCGGGCGCAGCGTGGCCGAACACCGGCCGCGCCACCTCAATGGCAAGCCGGGCGACGCCGTGCTGCGCGTGCGCGACCTCGCCTCGCCGGGGAAATTCTCCGGCATCGATTTTGAAATCCGCGCCGGCGAGATCGTCGGCTTCGCCGGCCTCGTCGGCTCCGGCCGCAGCGAGATCGCCCAGGCCATCTTCGGCCTCGATCCGCGCGCGACGGGCACGGTGGAGCTCGACGGTCGCCCGCTTGCCCTCGGCTCGGTGCGCGCGTCGCTCGCCGCCGGCGTCGGCCTCGTGCCCGAGGATCGTAAGCGCCAGGGCTGCGTGCTCGGCATGTCCTGCCAGTCCAACATCAGCATGGCCATCCTCGACCGGCTCACGCACCTCTTCGGCCTGCTCGACAAGGCCCGCGAGGAGACGGTGGCGACGGAGTATTTCCAACGGCTGCGCGTGAAAGCCGCCTCGCTCGACGCGCCGGTGAACTCGCTCAGCGGTGGCAACCAGCAGAAAGTCGTGCTCGCCAAGTGGCTGGCCCGCGGCGGCCGCCTCCTGATCGTGGACGAGCCAACGCGCGGCGTGGACGTCGGCGCCAAGGCGGCCATCCACGAGCTCATCGACGAGCTGGCCTGCCAGGGCCTCGCGGTGATGATGATCTCCTCGGAGCTGCCCGAGGTGATCGGCCTGTCGACGCGCATCCTCGTGCTGCGCGAGGGCAGTTTGGCCGGCGAGCTATCGCATGCCGAGGCGACGCAGGATGCGGTGCTGCGCCTGATGGCCGGCGTGGCCAAGGCCGCCTAGGCTGGCTGCCTAGGCCGCGAGGCCGGCGGCGAGGGCCAGGGCGCTGCGGGCGCGGTTCAGAATGTAGAGATGGTAGCCGGGCGCGCCGTGGGCGAGCAGGTCGCGAATCTGATCGAGCGCCCAGTCGACGCCGATGAACTCGACCACGTCCGGGTCTTCGCTCGCCACCTCGAGGCGGCGGTTGAGCGCGGCGGGCAGCACCGAGCCGGAAAGGGTGGCGATGCGTTGGATTTGTTTAAACGAGAGGACCGGCATGATGCCGGGCACGATGGGCACCGTGATGCCGCGCGCGCGGCACTTCTCGACGAAGCGGTGGTAGATCGCGTTGTCGAAAAAGAGCTGGGTGGTGACGAAGGCCGCGCCGGCGTCGACCTTGCGCTTCAGCGCGTCGAGGTCGGCGTCGAGCGAGACGGCCTCGGGGTGCTTTTCCGGATAACCGCCGACGCCGAGGCAGAAGTCGGGGTGGCGGGCCTTGAGGAGCGAAACGAGTTCGTTAGCGTAGCGCAGGCCGTCGGGCGCGGGGGTGAAGGTGGTGGAGCCCTTGGGCGGGTCGCCGCGCAGGGTCATGATGTTGCGGTAGCCCTGGGCGTGCAGCGTGTCGGCGATGGCGTCCAGCTCGGCGCGGCTGTGGCCCACGCAGGTGAGGTGGGGCATGACGGTGTAGCCGAGCTCGTCCTTGAGGATAGCGGACACCTGCGCGGTGCGGTCGCGCGTGGTGCCACCGGCGCCGTAGGTCACGGAAACAAAGTCCCAGGGCACACGCTTGAGCGCGGTCGCGGTGGCGCGCAGGGCGTCTACGCCGGTGTCGTCCTTGGGCGGAAAAAACTCGAGCGAGCGCAGTGGACGGTTCTCCGCGAAGAGAGCGGAAATGGGACGGTCGGCGCGAGGACTGGCGGCGGGGGGGACGGAGGCGGACATGGACGGAAAATTTTTAACGCAGAGTCGCAGAGACGCGGAGAAGGCACGCAGACAAGGAGAAGTGCAGCCAATGAGTCAATGCATCAAGGTATCTGTATTCGTTGATATGAGTGAGGATCTCTGCGTCTCCGCGTCTCTGCGTTGAATATCGCTCCCTCAACCCAGCTTGAGCAGTTCGCGGCTGAGGAAGGCGGTCTGGGCGGCGGCGAGTTCGCGGATGCCTTTTTGGGCGAGGGTGAGGAGTTGGGTGAACTCTTCGCCGCTGAAGGTGGACTCTTCGCCGGAGGCCTGGGCTTCCACGAAACGGCCGCGGCCGGTCATGACGATGTTTGCGTCGACCTCGGCGTCCTTGTCTTCGACGTAGGGCAGGTCGAGGAGGGGTTGGCCCTTGAGCAGGCCGACGCTGATGGCGGCGACCGAATCGACGAGGGGGTTTTCCTTGATGCGGCCGGCGTCGAGCAGGGTTTGCACGGCGAGGCGGGCGGCCAGGTAGGCGCCGGTGATGGAGGCGGTGCGGGTGCCGCCGTCGGCCTGGAGGACGTCGCAGTCGATCCAGAGTGTGTTCTGGCCGAGCTTGTCGAGGTCCAGGACGGCGCGGATGGAGCGGCCTATGAGGCGCTGGATCTCGACGGTGCGGCCGTCGATCTTGCCCTTAGCGATGTCGCGCTGCTTGCGCTCGTGGGTGCTGTAGGGGAGAAGTGAATACTCGGCGGTGAGCCAGCCGCCGGGGACCTTCTGCTGCTTCATCCAGGTGGGCACGTTGTTCTCGATGGTGGCCGCGCAGATGACGCGGGTGTTGCCGAAGGAGACGAGGACGGAGCCGGTGGCGTGGGGGGCGATGCCGGCCTCGAAAGTGACCGGGCGGAGTTGGTCGTGGGCACGGCCGTCGGAGCGAAGGGTGGTGGGCATGGGATGTTAAAAGACGAATGACCTAGGGCCCGCGGCCAATGGTCAAACCGGGAAGCGCCCTCCGGGCACCGTCAATCAATGATTGACGAAAGGGTTGGCGGGCTCTGAGGGTCGAGCGGACGGGGCCTGGCGGTGGCCGAGGGCGGGGAGGATCAGTCTTCCTCGTGGCGCGGGGCGGGCGGGCGGGCGGAGGCTTGGCCCGGGGGAAGGGGGGAGCGGTTGCCGATCGGCATGGGCGGGCGGGTGCCGGAGCTGACGGCGACGGGTTTGATGACACGCTCGGGCTCGGGCGCCATCTGGGCGGCCATGTGGGCGATGAGGCGCTCGTTGAAGGTCTGCGCGGGGTCGTGGCCCATGCGGCGCAGGGCCTGCACCATGGAGGCGACCTCGACGAGGCGGGCCATGTCGCGGCCGGGGCGGACGAAGAGCTCGAAGTGGGGGAGCTTGAGGTCGAGGATCTCGAAAAAATGTTCCTCCAGACCGGTGCGTTCCTCGACGACCTCGGGGGTCCATTCGCGGAGGGTGACGACGAGGTCGAGGCGTTTGTCGAGGCGGACGGAGTGGATGCCGAACATTTCGGCGATGTTGATGATGCCGATGCCTCGGCACTCCATGTAGCCGCGGTTGAGCGGCCGGGAGGAGGCGAGGAGGTCGCGCTCGTCGATGCGTTTCACGACGGTGAGGTCGTCAGCGACGAGGGAGTGGCCGCGCTCGATGAGCGCGAGGGCGCACTCGGATTTGCCGGCGCCGGCCTCGCCGCGGAGCATGACGCCCACGCCGCGGATATCCATGGTGGTGGCGTGGACGGTGGTGACGGGGGCGAACTCGTTGTCGATGCAGAGGGTGGCGAGGTTGACCCAGTGCATGGTGATCATCGCGGTGCGGAAGATGGGGAGCTTCCTTTCCTGGGCGATGGCCATCATGGACGGCGTGGGCTGGTAATTGCGCGTGAGGATGATGCAGGGGATCTGGCGCTCGACCATCTCGGCGAGGATGCGCGTCTGCTCGGCGGAGGGCAGGGTGCGGAAGTAGGTCATCTCCGCGGCGCCCATCACTTGAATGCGTTTGTTCGCGAAATACTTGAAGAACCCGGTGAGGGCGAGGGCGGGGCGGTTGATGGAGCCTTCGCGGATGAGGCGGTGGAGGCCGTCGTCGCCGGTGAGCAACTCGAGTTTCAGCTTGTCGCGGTGCGTCTCGAAAAAGTGGGCGACGGTGATTCCGTGGATGGCTTTTTGCATGGGCGGCGGGCCGGCTGAGTTTTTAACCGAGGATTACGCGGATGGTCGCGGATGAAAGCGGAGTTTTTTAACCACAGATGGCACGGATGAACACGGATAAAGGCCGGAAGACTAGAGCTGCGCTTACTTGGTTTTGATCCGCGTCGATCCGCGTAATCCGCGGTCAAAAATTCAGAGATTAAAATCCTGGCCGAGGTAGAACTGGCGGGCCTCGGGGTCGTTCACGAGGAAGGCGGCGTCGCCCTGCTTGAAGACGCGTCCCTCGCGGATGAGGTAGGCGCGGTCGACGATCTTGAGCGTCTCGCGGACGTTGTGGTCGGTGATGATGACGCCGATGCCCTTGGCGCGGAGATCGACGACGATTTTCTGCACTTCGGCGACGGAGATGGGGTCGATGGCGGCGAAGGGTTCGTCGAGGAGGAGGAACTTGGGCCGGGTGACGAGGGCGCGGGCGATCTCGAGGCGGCGGCGCTCGCCGCCGGAAAGGGTGTAGGCTTTCTGGCCCGCGACGTGGGTGAGGTGGAGCTCGGTCAGGTGCTCGTCGACGCGGGCGCGGCGTTCGGCCCTGGGCACGCCGATGGCCTCGACGATGGCGAGGAGGTTTTCGGCGACGGTGAGCTTGCGGAATGTGGAAGGCTCCTGGGGCAGGTAACCGAGGCCGAGGCGGGCGCGCTCGTGCATGCGGAGGCCGGTGATGTCGCGTCCGTCGAGGGAGACGGTGCCGCTCGTGGCGGGCACGAGGCCGACGATCATGTAGAACGTGGTGGTCTTGCCGGCGCCGTTGGGGCCGAGGAAGCCGACGATCTCGCCGGCGCGCGCGGTGATGTCGACGCCGTTGACGACGGTGCGCTGGCCGTAGGTTTTGACGAGGCCGGCGGTGGAGATCTCGGCGGTGGCGGTGGTCACGGAGGCGGTGGGTATGGCCACAAAAGGCACAGAAGGCGCAAAAGGGGGAGCGCGATTATTGCTGGCGGGGCTTGGGGAAGGTGACGCCGGAGGCCGGCTCGGGCTTGGGCGCGGGACGGGTGGGCGCGACCGAGGCGGAGGCGGGTTTGGGTGCGGCGGTGGCGCTCAGGTCGCCGACGGGCGGGCCGGTGAACTTGGGCTTGTCGACGAAGACCTCGCGCTTGCCGCGGAAGAGGGTGATTTTTTCGCCGGCGGCGACGAAGCCGTTGCTGTGGTCGATGATGACGGGGTCCTCGCTGAGCACGACCTTGTCCTCGCGGGGGAAGACCTCGGCCTTTTGCGAGGTGGACTCGCGGTCGCCCTGGACGATGCGGACGTTGCCGGTGGCGAGGATGTATTTGAAGCGTTCGAAGCCTTCGCCGATGGCGGCGCTTTTGTCGCCCACGCGGGCGGCGATGACGGTGAGGCGGTCGCAGGTGATGCGGAGGTTGGTGCCGGTGAGGACGACGTCGCCGGTGGCGACGGCGGTGGTGTCCTCGTCGGTGGACGTCATTTCGAGTCGCTCGCTGGTCAGCTCGGTGGGAGCGGGCCTGGCGGGCTGGGCGGGAAGCGGGTGAGCGGCGGCTAGCGCCAGAAAAGTGAGGGCGGTGAGGCGGCGGAGGCTCATTTGAGGATGTCGCCGAGGGCGGCGTGAAAGGTTACGTGGGCCTCTCGGCGGATGACGATCTTGCGGGCGGCGTGATCGTAGCTCCAGTCGACGCCGGTGACGCTGATGTCGGTGCGTTCGAGGCGGACGGATTCGGCGCCGGAGGCGAACTGTTTTTCGGGAAGAAAAGTGGCCACGGGCGCGGCGAGCATGGCGTCGATTTGCTCGTCGGCGCGGCCGGTGAAGAGCGTGAGCTCCATCTCCACAAGGTCGATGCGGGCGGGGTCGGGCAGGCGGGCCTCGGCGGCGACGACCATGAGGCGCCGCCAGCCCTCGTCGGTGAAGGTGGGCAGGCGGAAATTTTTCACCGGGGCGGTGGCGGTGACCTGCGGAGCCCCCTCGGCGGCGGCGGTGGTCAATGCGAGGGCGGAGAAAAGCGGGAAGACGAGGCTGCGCACGGAGATCGGGAGCGACTATTTGTGAAGGTCGGTGTGACCCTGGGCGCGGAGGATTTGTTCGCAGATTTCACGCACGGCGCCGCGGCCGGCGGGGCGGGTGGTGAGGTAATCGGCGGCGTCGAGCGCGGCGGGCATGGCGTCGGGGACGGTGACGCCGATGCCGGCCCACTGGATGGCGGGGGCGTCGATGTCGTCGTCGCCCATGTAGACGATCTGGTCGGGGGTGAGGTCGAGCCGGGCGGCGAGTTCCTGGAGGGCGTCGAGCTTGTCGGTGCGGCCTTGGACGAGGTGGGGGATTTTCAGCTCGGTGGCGCGCACGGTGGTGGCGCCGGAGGGGCGGCCGCTGATCCAGGCGGTGGCGACGCCCTTTTTGCCGAGGCGGACGAGGCCCATGCCGTCGAGGATGGAGAACTGCTTGGTCTCGGTGCCGTCGGACGAGATGTGCACGGTGCCGTCGGTGAGGATGCCGTCGACATCCATGGCGAACAGTTTGATAGCGGCCCAGCGGGCGGGAGCGATGTGGCGCATGGGGAAGCTTGGAGCGGGGGGCAGGGAGGCGGGAGCGGTCAAGCCAGGCAGATCAGCCGAGCCAGTTGGCGAGTTTTTCGATGAGGCCGTCGCGGGTGGGGCGGTAGGCCTGCTCTAGTTCGGGGGCGAAGGGCACGGGGAGATCGAGGGCGGCGACGCGGAGGGGCGGGGCCTCGAGGTCGAAGAACTGTTCCTCGACGATGCGGCTGACGAGCTCGGCGCCGAAGCCGTGGGTGCGGCGGCCCTCGTGGAGCACGCATAGGCGGTGGGTGCGGGCGACGGAGGCGCGGATCTCGTCGAGCCGGAGCGGGGCGAGGGCTCGGAGGTCCCAGACCTCGACGGTTTTTTCGTATTCGGTTTCCAGATACTCGGCGGCCTCGCGGGCGAGGTGGACCATCTCGCCGTAGGTCACGAGGGTGGCGTGGGCGCCGGGGCGGACGAGGCGTGGGCGCCAGACCTCGCGGTAGGCGGGGTTCCAGACGAGGGTGTATTTGCCGCGGCGGTAGAGGGCCTTGTGCTCGAAGAGGAGCACGGGGTTGTCGTCCTCGTAGGCGGCGAGGAGGCAGTCGAAGGCGTCCTGCGCGGTGCTCGGGTAGAGTGCCTTGAGGCCAGGGTAGGAGAGGAGGGCGGATTCGAGTTCCTGCGAATGGAAGGAGCCGAAGGTGAGGCCGCCGCCGGCGGGCAGGCGGAGGACCAGCGGGACCTTGGCCCCGGAGCGGAAGAAGTAGGTGCCGGCGTTGAGAGCGATCTGGGTCATCGCCTCGGTGCAGAAGTCGGCGAACTGAAACTCCTCGACGGGGCGGTGTCCGCCGAGGGCGAGGCCGATGGCGTAGCCGGTGGAGGCGGATTCGGCGAGCGGGGTGTTGAAGACGCGGGCGCGGCCGTGGAGGGCGAGGAGGCCTTCGGTGATCTTGAAGGCGCCGCCGTAGGTGCCGATGTCCTGGCCGAGCACGAGGGACTCGGGGCGCTCGCGGAGGATCTTGCCGTGGGCGAGGGTGAGGGCCTGGGCGAAGGTGACGGGCCCGAGGGGCGGGGAGTCCGGAGATGGGCGTTCGGAGGTGACGGAAGGAACCCAAGGCATGGGCGCGGCCTCGGGAGCGTAGGCGTCGGCGGGGAGGCTGGCGGGCGAGGGGCGGGGAACGGCGAGCGAGACCTGGATGCAGGCCTCGACCCAGGCGTTGATATCGGCGTCGATCGCGTCGAGGGCGGCGGCCTGGGCGGGGTGGGTGGCGAGGATTTGCGCGCGGAGCTTGGGCAGGGGATCGGAAGCCTGGATGGAGGCGTTTTCCTCGGCGGAGAGGTAGTCGCAGGTGTCGTAGGCGGCGTGGCCGCGCAGGCGGCAGGTGTGGGCCTCGACGAGGATGGGGCGACGCTCGGCGCGGACGCGTTCGAGGGCGGATGCGAAGGCTTGCGCGGAGCCGACGGGATCGGCGGTGACGTCGACCTTGAAGCCCTCGATG
>JBDLWD010000267.1:0-4174 GCA_039804465.1 Verrucomicrobiota bacterium
GTGGTTGGAGCCGGTCGTGCGCGGTCGAAACCTGCCTCGCCGACGCCCTTGAGGGCGTTACTCGCGCATCAGCCGGGCGACTCGGCTCTTTCCGACCGGCTCCCCTTTCGTCCGCAGCTTCGCGGTCATCCGCGGGTAGCCGTAGCTCCGACACGTGGCGGCTAAAGCGGCGCGCAGCTTCGGGCGCAGGGCGTCGTCGGCACGGGCTCGACGTTGGTTCGCGCCCGAGGCCCACGCGTGGCAGCCGCTGCGGGAAACCTCCAGCGTATCGCACAAAAGTGTGATAAAATGCTCCGTCTTCATCTTCCGATTCGCCCCGGATCGCTCGACGATGGGCTGCTGAAGATGCCGACCGTTTTTAGTATCTCGCAGCGAGCTTGCAGCTCGCGGTTCTCTTTGCGCAGCCTGCGCAGCTCGGCCTCCGGGCTCTCCCGTCGAGGCGAAGGCCGACACCCCGAAATGGGCGGCGGTCTGCTTGAGCGATTGGCCGGTGCTCGCCATGTGGGCGATCACCTCGCGATTATACTCTTCGGTGTAGGCTGGTTTGGTCTGTGGCGCGGTAAAGGGTTCCTTTTCGGTTTTGCCGCGCTTCCTTTCCACCAAACAAGGTAACCTAAGACGGCGAAAGCCTGCAGAAGACCTATCAGACAAACCCCCAAATTACCGCAACTTATCCCGGCACCCATCTGCCGATAGGGACCGGCTCAAGCCTGGCGTTTCGCCCAGCCTAGATGCCTACCCGCGAGAACCGACAACAACACAGGAGCACCCAACGCTAGGCCGACCAGCGAAGAGATGTGCCAGTCCTGCTGCTCCACCGCCAAACCCGCCAGCAGCAAGCCTGCGCCACCGGCAATGAAACCAGCCGACCATGCGCGAAGAGCCAAAGCGCCGCCAACCGCCAAAGGGAAGGCGATGACTAAAACGACAGGGTAGGACACGATGGCCGCAGCCCCCAGCGCATAAGGCACGGGCGCCAGCAGGTAATCCTCATCTCGCCAGGCAAAGGCTTGGACGGCCAATCCCCCAGCGATAGCCGTGGAAATGTAAACCGCATCCTGCCACCGCCCCAAAACCTCAACCGCAGGCATGACCGAAACGGCCTGCACCACAAGCCAGACGCCCACGGATGCCCGTCCCGCGTCGAGCATTCCCAAGGCCAGATTACGCCCCGTCGGCCATGCACGCTGCTCGAAGCCAACCAGACGGGTTCCCTTGGCCCTGAAAATCCACAGAGGGAACACCATCAAAAATAGACCTGCGACCAATATCGGAGAAAACGCCATTAGAAACGATAAAACAATCATCCACAGCGTTCGTTCCCCGCAACGCGAGCGACATCTTGCAGAAACACGTTTTTGTTTCCTCGGTTCACCGCGCAGACCGTGCCCCGAAAAGTAGCCGGCACCAGCTCGCCCTGGCCCCCGTTGATTGGCTAAAAACTTTTTAACCAAACTCGCGCTTGACGCCACCACGCAAGCCGCAATGGTCCATCTTCCTTTGGTTCCGCCCCTATCGTCTATCGGTTAGGACGGAAGATTCTCATTCTTCAAAGCGGGGTTCGATTCCCCGTGGGGGCACCAAATTTTTTAGTCTTAGTCCACCTCCACTCGACAAGTTTTTTTACTGTCTCCTGTGATTAGTGGATTTCGAAGCCAGCTCTCAATAAAGAGCTAAAAAGTCACGGCACAAACTACACGGCAACGGGCAGAAGACGACCGAGAAGAACGTGACCTTCCGGAGCATCAATCGATGCGACGTATCAAGCCCACCATCACACCCTGGCTTTCCAGCTTTTCGATAGGAGTAATATCGGCGTAGCGCTTGTTTTCCGGCCTCAATATCGTCTGGCCTCGCACCTTCACCAAGCGTTTCAGCGTCGCGGTCGTGCCATCCACCAACGCCGCGATGATCTCGCCCGGACGAGGTTCGCGACGCTCAAACACGCCGACGTCGCCGTCGCAGATGTGTGCGTCGATCATCGAATCGCCAGAGACGCGCAGGCCCCACAGCAAATGCTGGCGGCCAACCGGAACTCCAAACGCAGAGGCATGCAACCAAAGCCGCTCCGGCGCCTCCTGCTCACGGTGGTCAGGCACACCCGCCGGTATGGCGCCATAAATCGGCAGCTCGAACATGCCCTGCACCTCGGCCGCTTTCAAGCCCCAGGACCCGTCGGGCAACTGCGAAACCGCTCCCTTCGCAGCCAAGGCCCGCAGGTGGCCCATCGCGGCGTTCTGGGAAGCGAAGCGGAAATGTTTCTGGATAATGCGAGAAGAAGGCGGCACAGCATGCTCGCCTTGATAGGCACGGATAAAATCAAGTATCTCTTCCTGACGTGCGGTAAGCATGCTTGCTCAAACGAACAGTATTCCACGAGCAACCGCAAGCCGGGAATAGGCCTCACACGGGAAACGCACCGCTCGGGCGATGCTCGCAGGGGCAGCTCTGACTTTTACCCACGAAGCAAAATCCAACGAATTCAGCCGGGAGACCCCACCTTTTCCCATCCTTATCACCCCACCCAGATTGCCGTTTTTTTCATAAAATTTAGCGAACGGTTACTTTTATCCATAAAAAGCCACTTAATCATGGGGGAGTTAAGGCCGATAAAGTAAGCACACCGCATTTCCTCTTAAATTTTACTGGTAGAGGTTTCCATAATTTTTCGGCCCAAAAACAACTCAATGCACGAACCCAGAGGTTTTAGCAGTTGCATCGCCAGGTATGACGTGCCTGCAATAAATTAATACCCCTTGAAAGTTACCCCAAAAAAACGTGGTTCGGCATCTGCGCCTTTGTCCGCCGTCGCGGATTCAACTGCGTTTTTCCAGACACTTGCCGCAGACGAGCACTATCTGCGCCTGCTCGATACGCTTTCGGATGTCGCCTACTTCGCCAAGGATAAGGGCGGGAGCTTCGTGGCGGCCAACTCGGCTTTCGTCAAAATGCTCGGTGTGAATCGCCTCGACGAGGTCATCGGACGCACGGACGCGGATTTTTTTCCGGCCGACATAGCGGCGCGTTTCACCGACGACGACAGGGCGGTCATGACGACCGGCGAGGCCATCATCCAGCAGATCGAGCCGGTGCCTCGTCCGGATCGCACCTTCACGTGGCGGAGCGTCACGAAAGTGCCCTTGAGAAATACAGCCGGCAAAATCATGGGCGTCGCAGGCGTTTCGTGCCGTCTGCATGGCGAAAGCGCGGCCTGTCATCCGGGAGTTTTCGCGGCCATGGAGCACATCGGCAGCCACTACGGACGAAGCCTGACCGTCGGAGACTTGGCTACCCTCGCCCAGTTGTCACCCCGTGCGTTCGAGCGTCATTTCGCCCGCGTCTTCAAGACTTCACCACTGCGCTATCTCAACACCGTTCGCCTGCGAGCCGCTCGACACCTTCTTCTCACGACCTCGGATAGTTTGGCCGAAATCGCGGAGGCCTGCGGCTTCTGCGACCAGAGCCACATGACCGCGCAGTTCACCCGCTCGTTCGGCACCACTCCTCGCCGCTACCGGATCTCCCACTCCCGCCCCGCCTTAGTCCCCACCCTGAACAAGCCATGAAACGCCGCTCCTTCGTTCGACTACTCGCGACCGCCGCCCCTGCGCTGGTCGCATTCCCGCAAATAGTGCGGGCGGAAACCCTCGGACTAGGAGGCGGCATCGCGCCCTCGAACCGCATCAACTTCGGGCTCATCGGCGCCGGCGGACAGGGCATGGGCGTGGCGACCAATTACATGAACAACGCGGCCTCGCAGGTCGTGGCGGTTTGCGACGTCGATGCCAAACGCCGCCGTGCGGCGAAGGATCGTTCCGAAGAAGCCGCCGCCGGTCGCGCGGGAGCGGGCGGATTCACTGGTTGCGAAGCCTACGTCGACTACCGAGAGCTCCTTGCCCGGCCCGAAATCGACGCGGTCGTCATCGGCACGCCCGACCACTGGCACGCCTTGCAATTCGTGGCTGCGGCGCGCGCCGGCAAAAACGTTTTTTGCGAGAAGCCCGTGGCCAACACGCCGGCCGAATGCCAGGCCATGGTGGCCGCGGCCGATCGCTCCGGCATCGTTTGCCAGGTCGGCAACATGCAGCGCTCCGCGGGCGAGTTTCGCCGCGCGATCAACCTGGTGCGCGGCGGCTACCTCGGGGAGATCAAATCCGTAAAGGTCGGTCTTCCC
>JBDLWD010000268.1:0-2830 GCA_039804465.1 Verrucomicrobiota bacterium
ACGAGCGTGCCGCCGTTTGACACAAAGCGCTCCAAAGCGGGCACCCACGCGGGATCGAAGATCGCGAAGTGAGGCACGAAATACATACGCAAGCCGGAGAGTTCGTCGGCCGGATGAACGACGCCGACGGCGTGGCCGGCGCGGTAGAAGACCCCGTGCACGGCCTCGGCCACGGCCTTCGGCGAGGGCAGACCGTGGGTGATGGGTTCGTGGCCGTGTTGGACGGCGAAGTCCGCGCCCGCCACGCCAACATCCACCCGCACGTGTGAACCGAGAAACGAGGCGCCCACCCGCGCGAGTTCGGCGCCGAGCCGGGCCGCCTCGTGGTAGCGTCGTCGGGGCACGTCGTCGTGGTCGATCACGCCCTCCCAGTATTCCTCGGCGCCGAAGCGGCAGGAACGTTCGCGGAAAAAGAGCAGGCCGTCGGCGCCGCGCGCGATGCTCGTCCAGGCCAGGCGGCGCATCTCGCCCGGCTCGGGCTTGTCGTGGTAATAGCCGCCCTGGCCGCCCGCGCCCGACTGGTGCTCGAGCATGAGGAAGTGGCCGGAAAAGGCCCGGGTGTGATCCAGGTTGAAAGCGTGGCCGGAGGAGCGGGAGCGTGGATCGTAGTCAAAGAACGGATACGAATCGTAGCCCAGGAAATCGAGGTCCCGCGTAAAGTCTCCGCGGTAGTCGATGGAGCCGAAGCAGCCGTTGTGGGTCACGAACCAGCGGGGCTGGGTGGCGCGGAGGATACGCACCTGATCGCGCTGAAAGGCGGTGACGCCGTCCGAGAGGAAGCGCTGGTAGTCGAGCCAGTGCGCAGGGTTCGGGTGGGTGGGGCGGTTGTGGCGCGGCAGGACTACGTCCTCGAAGCGCGCGTAGGTGTTGGCCCAAAAGGCGGTTCCCCAGGCGCTGTTGAGCGCGGCGATATCGCCGGCGAAACAGGCGCGCAGCCAGTCGACCCAGGCCGCCTCGGCGGCGGGGGAATAGTCCTCGCGGAAGTGGCAGTGAAACTCGTTGTCGGTCTGCCAGCCGATGACGTGAGGATTGTCGCGATAGTGCTTCGCGAGGGCCTGGGTGATCTTGCGCGAGAAGTCGCGGTAGACGGGGCTGAAGTGGCCGGCGTGCTGGCGGGAACCGTGTTCCTGCCGGCGTCCGTCGGCGTCGATGCGCAGCACCTCGGGGTGGTCGCGGGTGAGCCAGCGCGGCGGCGTGGCGGTGGGCGTGCAGAGGATGGTGCGAATGCCGGCCGCGCCGAAAGAGGCGATGGTCTTGTCGAAGAGGGCGAAATCAAAGACGCCTTCGGAGGGCTCGAAGATGTCCCAGGCGAATTCGCCCATGCGGATAACATTCCAGCCGGCGGCGCGGAAACGTTCCGGATCGCGGGCTCGGGTGGCGGCGTCCCAGTGCTCCGGATAATAGGGCGAGCCGTAGAGAAACTCGCGGAGTGAAGCGGGGCGCAGGTGTGAAAGGGGAGGGGTCATTGGGTGGAGCCCGCCAAAGGCAGGCGGGTTTCGGGAGGACCGTCGTAGGATGGCTGGAGGCCGCCGAGGTCGAGCACGATTTTGTCAACGACCACGCCGGCATCGACGGCGACCAGATGAAGCGTGTGCCACCCGCGGGCGAGCGGAGCGTGGAGTCGCAACTCGGCATCGGTGGCGTTGGCGAGGACGCGTTGTTTCCAAGCATCCGACTTGGAGTCGAAGCCGGAGGTGACCGCGAGCGAGAGCGGGGTCCCGTCGTCGATGGCGAGGGCGAACCGCAGCCCCTGCCCGGCCGTGATCGGATGGGTGGGCAGCAAACGGACGTGCACTACCGGTGGCGTCTCGGAGGCGGTCGCGACGTGGAAACGGTAGCTCAGGCGCGGCGCCGGACCGGCGCCGAGGTCGGCGGTGGAGGGGAGCACGGTGACGGCCGAGCCGCTTCGGCCGAGGTGAGGGATGACGCGCCAGCCTGCGCCCGAGGGGAGGTTCGTGCGGGAGGAGAAATTACCGGCGAGAATCGAGACGACTCCGTTTCGTTCGACAAAGTCGCCCGGGCGTGAGTCTGCGGGCTGGACGAGCGGGGACGGCGCGGGGGGCGTGGCGGCGGCGCGGGCGGCTTCCTGTTTATGGATCGCGGCGAGAGCGTCGGCGTCGTCGAGCGGGAGGATGGGCGGGACTTGGAAACTGGGCCACTGGCGGGGCGAGAGTCCGTTGGCCATGACGACATGACGCCATTTTCCGCCGGCGACGTCTTCGTTGTAGTGGCGAGTGAGCTCGGCGATGCGACCTGCGGCGGCCTCGGATTCGGCGTAGGCGGCGCTCGCGGCCGCGTCGTCTCCGCGCACTTTAAGGCGGCGTGCAAGCTCGGCCTGAAAATAGCGCGCGTTGGCGGAGGCGGCGGAGCCGATAGGATAGGCGACGAGTTGAAAAAACGCGTCTTGAGCGGATGCGGGAAGCGAGGTGGAGACGGCCTCGACGTCGCGCGAGAGGGCCGCGTAGTCGGCGAGACGGGCATGGATCTCGGCGTCGTTTAGCGTCGTCGGCTGGTAGGGGTTGCGGGGCAGGTGCCACGCGAGGTGCTCGGGGCGCCGGGCAAAGGCGAGCGTTTGATGGCGGGTCCAGAGGTCGGCGATTTTGGCGGCGCGATCCGCACCGAAATCACGCGTGGCGACGGCGCGGAGATGCTCGGCCGGGGCGTCGGGCGTGGTGCGGTCGGCGTGCCAGGCGAGATCGAGGAAAAACTCGGTCGAGAGCTCGGTGTTTTTGAGGTCACCGACATTGGCGATCCAGAAGGTGCGCGCGCCCTGCTCGTAGGCGCGGGTCATCTCGCTCCAGACGAGAGCGGGCGGGAGGCTGTCGATCCA
>JBDLWD010000269.1:0-6431 GCA_039804465.1 Verrucomicrobiota bacterium
ATGCGCCGTCGCGCCGTCCAGGTTGCCCGTGGGCTCGTCGCAAAACAGTATCCGCGGACTGGTGACAAAGGCCCGGGCGAGGGCGACGCGCTGCTGCTCCCCGCCGGAAAGCTGCACCGGGTAGTGGCCAAGCCGCCCGCCCAGGCCCACGCGCTCAAGAAGCGCCTTTGCGTCGCGCTCCACCTCCGCGCCCCGCTCGCCGCGCAGCTCGCGCGGCACGCAGACGTTTTCCAGCGCGGTGAGCGAGGGGATGAGCTGGAAGTTTTGAAAGACGAAACCGGTGTGTTCGTTGCGCACCCGCGCGCGCTCGTCTTCGCCCAGGCCGCCGAGCGCGCGGCCGGCGAGGCTCACCGTGCCGGTCGTAGGCTGGTCGAGACCGGCGCACAGCCCGAGCAGGGTGGTCTTGCCGCTGCCGCTGGGGCCGACGAGCGCGAGCGATTCGCCGGCATCCAGCGAGAAGCTCGCCCCGCGCAAGACGGTGAGGGGCCCGGCCGCGGTGGCGTAGACGCGGCTGACGTCGCGGACTTCGAGCATGACGGAGGACGAGGCGGCGGTGGACGGCATGTGGTCGGAAAGATTGCGCAGCTAAGGATGGCCGTCAGGTTTCGCAACCATCGCGCCATGAACCTTCGCCGCCTCGCCCTGTTCCTTCTCGGGAGCCTCGCGTCCGTTTTCTTCGCCGCCTCGCTCGCGACCGCCGAGCCCGCGCCGCCACGCGTCATTCTCATTCTGGGCGACAGCCTCACGGCGGGCTACGGCCTGCCTGATCCTGCGACCCAGGCCTATCCCGCGCTGATCGGGGAAAAACTCGCCGCGCGAGCCGCCGCTGATCCGGCCTCGCCACGCTGGCGGGTGATCAACGCCGGCGTGTCGGGCGACACCACCTCGGGCGGCCTCCGCCGCATCGATTGGGTGCTGCGCCAACCCGTCGCCATTCTGGTGCTCGCACTGGGCAGCAACGACGGCCTGCGCGGCCTCGATCCCGGCCTCATCGCGCGCAACCTAGCCGCCATAGGCGCGAAAGTCCGGGCCAAGTATCCCGAGGTCCGCGTCCTTCTCGTGGGCCAGCGCATGCCAGTCAACATGGGCGACTACGCCGAGCGTTTCGAAGCCGTTTTCCCCGCGGTGGCCCAGGAGCAGAGCTGGCCGCTCGTGCCCTT
Organism: Verrucomicrobiota bacterium; assembly: GCA_039804465.1. Classification (GTDB taxonomy): domain Bacteria; phylum Verrucomicrobiota; class Verrucomicrobiia; order Opitutales; family Opitutaceae; genus IMCC26134_A. The sequence continues at coordinate 1,161 of JBDLWD010000269.1, forward strand.
TCTCCTCAAAGGCGTCGGCGGTGTCCGCATGATGAACCAGGCCGACGGTATCCATCCCAACGAGGACGGCCACTCCCGCATGGCCGAAACCGTCTGGGCCGGTCTCGTCCCTTTGCTTGAATCTAACCACTGACGCGGGCCAACGGCGGGCTTTTCCAATACCGGAAAATATGATGCAATAGTTTTTGCCAGCATGAGATACCCCTCTTTCGCCCTATCCCTGACGGCCCTTTGCCTCGCCCCTGTCGCCTTCGCATCCCTGCCGCTCGATTACGAGGCCCGCGCCGAGTATTCCTGGACGGAAAACATCGGCCGCGCCGCGGGCGAAATCGACTTCTACGATGCCGCCGCGTATGAAGCCGGCTTCACGGCGGGCACCTCGCGTCAGCTCGCACCCGGGCTCACCGGCAGGCTGCAACTCGAGTCGTCCGGCACGGTCCACCCGGAATACGAGGAGCTCAACCACGCCAACGTGGGACCGCGCGCAATCTTGAGCAAAAAGTTCGGCCTCGGGCCGCAGGCTCCCGTGCTGTCCGCGGAAACCTCCGCCATCGGTCGCTTCGCCGACATCACCGACAGCGAGGGCGTGACGCTGCGAGGCGCCGTCACTCTCTCCAAACGCTTCGGTCACTACCTCACCGCACAGCTCCGCGGCGAGTGGCAGGAACACGTCGCCGCAGGCGACACCTACTCCGTGCATCACCGCGCCGTATTCGCGCAGGTTTTCGCCGATCCTTTCGAATGGCTGCGCGTCGGGGCCGGAGTCGGCCGCTACGAGGGAACCTTTGTCGCCGGGGCAGGGGCAGCCCGCTTCGCCGGCGCGCTTGGCGGCAAACGCGGTCCGCGCGTCGCCGACTACTTCGCCACGATCCCGACTCACGTGAGCAACGCCTTCGCAACCGGCTGGACCGATTACCGCGTCGAGGGCGATGTCGACCAGTGGTGGTTTGAACTCAGCCCGGCTTTGAGCGAAAATCTCTCCTTTAGCCTGCGCTACGAACGCGCCCTCGCGACCAACATCGTGGATATGGAGTATGGCCAGGACACCTTCCGCCTCGGGGTGATCTACGCTTTCTGACCGGCCGCATGCCTGCCGCCTCCGCCCGTTCGTCCGCCTTCCTCGCCGCCGTCCTCCTGGCAACCGCGGCCGGCGCGGGAGATTTGTCCGCACTGGTGCGCGACGCCGATGGTAAACCCGTGGCGGATGCCGTGGTGTCGCTGGTGCCGCTAGACGCGCCCGCCCCGCCCGGCGCGCCGGAAACGCATCCGGTGAAGATAGCCCAGTCGGGCAAACAATACCGGCCCCACGTCACTCCGGTGCGGGCCGGCACGAAGGTGGATTTTCCCAACGAGGATGCCATCCAGCATCACATCTATTCGTTGTCCAAGGCTAAGCCCTTCGAGAAACCGCTCTACGAAGGCGGATCGAGTGAATCCGTCGTCTTCGACAAGCCGGGCGTCGTCACCCTTGGCTGCAACATTCACGACTGGATGATCGCCTACGTGGTCGTGCTGGAAACACCCTGGTTCGCGAAATCGGACGAGGCCGGACGCGCCTCCGTCGCCGGCCTGCCGGCCGGACGCTACGCCGTCGAGGTCTGGCATCCGCGCCTCGCCGCGCCCGTGCGCCAGGAGCTCAGCCTGACCGGGGGCGGCGCGCTCGAGCAGGCCTTCGAGCTGCGGCTCAAGCCCGACCGCCGCTTGCGCCGCGCGCCTTCGGGGGAAAACAAGGGCTACTAGGCCCTCTCCGCCCGCCAAGCGTCCATGCCACGCCTCCTCCAGTTTCGCAGCTTCGGCTGGCGCCTGCTTTTTTTCACCGCCGGACTCGTCGCGCTCGCCCAGGCGGCCACCTACGTCCTCGTTTCGCGCGCCAACCGCCAGAACGCCCTCGCCTCCATCGACGAGGCGCTCGAGCAAGGCGCCCGCCAGTTCCGCGCCGCCTCGCTCCGACGGGAGGCGGACCTCCTCCTCGCCGCCCGCATGATGGCCGGGGACTACGCCCTGAGGCAGTTTTTCCTCGCCCCACGTTTCAGCGCCGAGACCGTCCGCTCCGCGCTCATTTCCTACCGAAAGCGCATCGACGCGCCCGTCATCGTCATGCTCGACCCCTCGGGCGGCTTCATCGCCGACACCCGCACGCTCGAAGCCGAGTCCCGGCACGCGCCGTTTTTCGCCCTGCAAAAAGTCGCCGACGCGAGCGATTCCTTCGAGGCCGCCGGCTGGGGTTTCGTGGGCGAAGAGCCGCACCAGATCGTCATGGTGCCCATGCTCACCCCGCCGCTCGACGTCGCGGCGTGGATCGGGGTCGGCTTTCCCGTCGATAGCCGGACCGCCGAGGAGCTGAAGGCCACCTCCGCGCTCGAGGTCACGTTCCTCGCCGGCAAGGAGGCGCCGCGCGTCGTCGCCTCCACCCTGCCCGCGGGGCGCGCCGCCGAGCTGGCCCGCGGCGCGCGCCCCGCGCTGGCCCCCGCCCCGGTGCGGGTCACCCTGGGCGACGAAGACTACGTGACCGCCTACCGCCAGATCTCCGTCGCCGACGGCCCGCCAGTCTGGGTGGTTCTCCAGCGTTCGCTCCACGCCGAGCTCGCCCCGTCGCGCAAACTCGAGGCCGTGCTCGCCGTCGTGACCATCCTCGGCCTGGCCGCCGCCATCGCCGCGGCGCTCGCCCTGGCCCGCTCGTTCGCCCACCCCGTCCGCTTGCTCGCGAGGCACACCGAACGCATCTCGGCCGGCGACTACGAGACCCGCATAGAACTCGACCGCGCTGACGAGTTCGGCCGGCTGGCCGAGATCTTCAACGCCATGAGCGCAGGTCTGGCCGAACGCGACCGCGTGCGCGACCTGCTGGACAAAAACGTCTCGCCCGAGGTCGCCGCCAGCCTGCTGCGCGACGGCCACGCCCTCGGCGGGGAGGAGCGCGAGGTCACCGTGCTTTTCGCCGACCTGCGCGGCTTCACCACCCTGGCCGAGGGCATGCCGGCGCCCGATCTCGTCGCCCTGCTAAACCGTTATCTCGATCGCATGAGCGCCGCGCTCGAGGCCGAGGGAGGCGTCATCGACAAATACATCGGCGACGAGATCATGGCCTTGTTCGGCGCCCCCGTGGCCGCGCCCGACGGCGCCGATCGCGCCGTGCGCGCCGCCCTCGGCATGCGCTCCGCCCTGGCCGCGCTTAACCGCGAGCTCGCCGCCGAAGGCAGACCGCCCCTCGCCTTCGGCGTCGGTATCAACACCGACCGCGTCGTGGCGGGCAACATCGGCTCCCGCCGCCGGCTCAACTACTCCGTCATCGGCGACGGCGTGAACCTGGCCGCGCGCCTCCAGCCCCTCACCCGCCGGGCCGAATTCGCGGCCGACATCATCATCAGCGAGACCACCCGCGCCGCCCTGGCCGGCCGCTACTCGCTGCGCCCGCTCGGAGTGGTCGAGGTCAAGGGCAAGGCCGAATCCGCGCGCATCCACGCCGTCGACGGCGTGGCCTGAAAAATCGCCCCGCCCTCGCGACCGGCGCGCCTCACTCCCGCTCGCGTTCGCCGCGCACCACGCGGGTGCCGCACATATAGTCGTGCAGAGCGCGCTTCTCGTCGTCGAAAGCCGCCATCACGTAACCGGCGAAAAAGGTCAGCCCCGTGACCTGCTCCGACCAGAATCGCCCGAAGCTGCGCGCCAGGCCCAGGCGCGAACCGTCCGCGCGCACCACGCGCAGCCCGAGCAACCGCTTGCCGGGCGTGCCTTCCTGGATCCGTTGGAAATAAACCGTGTAGACCATCGCCACGAGGGTATTGATCGAGACCAGCCAGACCAGGGCCTCCAAAAACCCCGCCCAATCCGGCGGCGCCGGGAGGTCGCCGGAAAAAACCCAGCGCGTCACGCCCCACTCCACTCCACGTCCGATGCCCGCGAGCAGGACGATGTCGACCAGCTTCGCCGCCAGCCGGGAGCGGAAACTCGCGAACACCAGGCGAGGCGCCGCAGGCGCGGCAGCTTCGACTTTCGGTTCCTCGACGGATACGCCGCCCGGGACGGCCCCCGCTTCGACGACGAAGGGCGCCGGAGCGGGCAGCGGAGGGGGCGGCACGGGCGGCGGCACGCCGAGCTCCGTGAGTTGGCTGGCGACCGTCCACGCCGCCAGGCCCGGCCGCCAGACGAGGGTGTCGCCCGCGACCGCGCCGCCGGCGATGTGCGCGTCGAGTTCTTCGCGCCGCATCGGCCCGTTGCGCTGCCCGTCTTTAACGAAATACCACGACGCCATAAAAAAACATCCTCCCCCGCCCTCCCCACCTTGGCAACCCGTGTTTGCGCCGCGCGGTCGGTCGCGCTTTCCTTCGCCTCTCCCGATGCGCCTCGCCTCCTTGCTTGTCCGTCTCGCCGCCGCCCTCCTCGTTGTCGCCTGCGCCGCCTGCCGGCCGCGCCAAACAGCCGTCGAGGCCGCACGCGCCACCCAGACCATCCATCTCGGCAACGGCGCCGAACCCGGCGATCTCGATCCGCACCTCGCCACCGCCTTCACCGAGTTCAACATCATCCTCGCGCTCGGCGAGGGCCTCGCCGCGATCGACGAGCAGTCGGGCAAACCCGTCCCCGCCGCCGCGGCCTCGTGGGAGGTCTCGCCCGACGGCCTGCGCTACACCTTCCATCTCCGCCCCGAGGCCAAGTGGTCCAACGGCGAGCCCGTCGTCGCCGCCGATTTCCTCTTCTCCTACGAACGCATCCTGCGCCCCGCCCTCGCCTCGGAATACGCCTACATGCTCTTCCCCGTGCGCGGCGCGGAGGACTTCAACTCGGGCAAGGCGTCGGACTTCACCTCGGTCGGCTTCTCCGCGCCCGACCCGCACACGCTCGTCGTCGAGCTCGCCTCGCCCACACCCTATTTTCTCGGCCTCGTCGCCCATCAGGCGTGGTTCCCCGTCCACCCGCCCACCATTCTTAAGTTCGGCAAGATCGACCAGCGCGGCACCACCTGGACCCGCCCCGAAAACCATGTCGGCAACGGAGCCTACCGCCTCGCCTCCTGGGTGCCCAACGACCGCATCGAGGTCGTGCGCCAGCCCCACCACTGGTCGGACCCTAAGACCGGCCTCCAGCGCGTGGTGTTTTACCCGACGGACAACATCCCCGCCGACGAGGCCGCCTTCCGCGCCGGCCAGCGCCACGTTACCTACGACCTGCTGCCTGACCGCATCGCCGGCTACCGCGCCCAAACTCCCTCGCCGCTGCGCGTCGACCCGCTCCTCGAGACGCTCTACCTGCGCTTCAACACCACGCGCAAAC
>JBDLWD010000270.1:0-2916 GCA_039804465.1 Verrucomicrobiota bacterium
ATTTTTTGCGGCGTGTTTTCCGATCCCCTGGCGCGCAGAACGTAGCCGATGCTGAGGGCCTGGTCGTGAACCTTGGCGCGGGTTTCCGGATGGATGCTCGGCGAGTTATGCAAAGCACGAGAAACCGTGGAGATTGATATGCCAAGACTACGCGCAATATCCTCCAAGCTGGCGCTTTTGCGTCTGGAGATTTTGGTGGTGGAGGTTCGTAGCGGCATTAGTGCAAATTTGCACTGCGCCACCGGCGGGTCAATGGCGCTGAACGGCCTCTGGAAAGGGCTCTTGGGCAAGCGAGGGGCGCGACGGCTTCCGGCTGAGCAGCCCACGGCGAATATCAACCCTGGATTTTGGGTGTCCCTACCGGTTCGCGAATGCCTGCCGTGTTCATCTAGGAGGGTGGCGGAGCGGCGTGGATGCGAAGGCGTGGGTGTGGATAAGATTTTTCATTCAAATAGCTTACGATAATTAAAATCATCGTGCCGATAAGGCGGGGCGCGAAGACGCCGATGCCGATTTCCCATCACAACTTACCATGAGTTCATTGTCATTAGAGACCGCGCGCGTGGCCGTTCAGCCGGTGCGAATCGCCATCCTTGGCGGGAATTTCGGCGGCAAAATAGCCCGGTCGCTGGATCCGCTTTCGGACGATGTGCGGATCGGCGGCGTGTGCGATCTGGTGCAGGCGAAGTCGAGGGCATTGGCTGAAGAACTGGGCGTTCCGGTTTACGATGGCCTTGACGCCATTTTGGAGGATCCGGAGATCGAGGCGGTGGGGGTCTACACCTCGCCGATAGGACGTGGCCGATTGATCGAGCGGGTGCTTGAGGCGGGAAAACACGTGATGACGACCAAGCCCTTTGAACTCGATCCGGTGGCGGCGCGCGCCGCCTATGAGACGGCGCGGCGTTGCAAACTGGCGCTCCATCTGAATTCGCCGTGCCCGACGCCTCGCGCGGATTTGAGGCGGATGCGGGAATGGCTGGCGGAGGGTTCGCTCGGCGGAGCGATCTCTTTTCAAGCGAGAACGTGGGCCGATTATCGCGAAAGAGCGGACGGGAGTTGGATGGATGATCCGGCGCGGTGCCCGGCTGCGCCCTTGTTCCGGCTTGGCGTGTATTTCCTCAACGATTTCGCGGCCCTGATGGGACGACCTGTCGAGGTGTTTGTTTTGCAAAGCCGAGTGCGCACGGGCCGTCCGACTGCGGACAACGCTCAGATCTCGATCCGCTTTGAGAACGGCTCGCTGGGCAACGTATTCACGTCATTTTGCGTGGGTGACCGGCGGCCCTACGCCGACGAGGTGGACATCGTTTGCGAACACGGATCGATCCATCGTTGGATGGAGCGCAGGGGCACCATCGACATGAGCCACGACCGCGCGGTTGCGGAGCTGAGGCGCCCGGGCAAAGCTGTGGATCGCATCGAGACGGCGCCGGGGGATTTTGCCGGGTGGTATGACTGGCGCGGATTTCGCGCTGCGGTGCGCGGCGAGCCGGGCGCGGTGTTGCAGGACGCTGCGGCCACGCTTTATGGCGTGGAGCTGCTGGCGGCGGTCGCCGAGTCCAGCCGCACCGGACTGCCGGTTCGAATGTAATTCCAATCTCCCTACGCTTCGACTTCTAACGCAGGCGAGCCGGGACGCGTGTGATTGGTGTCACAAGCCCCTCACGCTCCCGCGATGTATGTGGACGCTCCCGAGGCTTTCGCCTTTCGGCGGCGAGCCGAATAACAGATGGAAGGTCCCGGCAGAAAAGCGGCTTGCCGGGTGCAAACCCCGGCCGCACATCTTGCCGTTTCTTCTATGCAAAAGCTGGCCCTGCTCTCGGTGAGTGACAAACGCGGTTTGGTGGAGTTCGCCACCGCCCTGGTGAAACAGCACGGTTTTACGCTGCTCTCCACGGGCGGCACCGCCAAATTGCTCGCCGAAAAGGGTCTCCCCGTGACCGAGGTCAGCCAGCACACCGGCTTCCCTGAAATGATGGAGGGTCGCGTCAAGACCCTGCACCCGAAGATCCACGGCGGTCTGCTTTGCCGTCGCGACAAGGCGGACCACCTCGACGCCGCCAAGGAGCACGGGATCGGCCTCATCGATCTCGTAGTCGTGAACCTTTACCCCTTCGAGCAGACGGTCGCCAAGAAGGACGTTCATTTCGAGGAGGCCATCGAGAACATCGATATCGGCGGGCCCTCCATGCTGCGCAGCGCGGCCAAGAACCACGACGCCGTGGCCGTTGTGTGCGACCCCGATGATTACCCGTCCGTCCTCGAGGCCTACGCCGCCCCCGAGCAGTTGCCCGCCCTGCGTCGCAAACTCGCGCTCAAGGTTTTCCAGCGCACCGCGAGCTACGACGCCGCCATCGCCCGCTACCTCGAGGGACAGCTTGCCGAGCCCGATCTCGAGGCGCTCAGCGGCTACCCCAAGCAGTTCAGCCTCTCTCTGCCCAAGGCGCAAAGTCTGCGCTACGGCGAGAATCCCCATCAAAAGGCCGCCCTTTACGGCTCGTTCCACGACCACTTTTCGCAGCTCCAAGGCAAGGAGCTATCGTATAACAATATCCTCGATATCACGTCCGCCACCTACCTCATCGGCGAATTCGAGAAGCCCACCGTGTGCATCCTGAAGCACACCAACCCCTGCGGCGTCGCCTCGGCTGATACCCTCGAGGAGGCGTGGGAAAAGGCTTTCGCCACCGACCGTCAGGCGCCTTTCGGCGGCATCATCATCGTCAACCGCACCCTCGAGGCCGCGCTCGCCAAGACCATCGCGGAGATTTTCACCGAAGTGATCATCGCGCCGCGTTTCACCGATGAGGCCCTGGCTATTTTCGCCAAAAAGAAAAACCTGCGCCTCATGATCGCGAAGGACGGGGTGGGCGCCGATTCCCTGCTCGACGTGCGTTCCGTTGTCGGCGGCCT
>JBDLWD010000271.1:0-2613 GCA_039804465.1 Verrucomicrobiota bacterium
ACTGGGCGGTGCGCACGAGCTGGCGGTAGCGGTCCGAGTCGAGCTGGGGAAGGCGCAGGGTGGACTGGATTACGGAGTAGAAACGGGCGAGGGCGAGCTGGGGGGCGCCCAGTTCTCGCAGCGCGCGGCCTAGCTCGATGAGCGCGAGCGGTGTCTCCTCCCAGGATGGGAAATCACGGAGGAGCAACTCGTAGGTGGCCACGGCCTTCACTCCGTCCCCGGCGATGCGGTGGGCGCGCGCGAGGTTGAGCAGCGCGGGCGCTTTTTCCTCACCCTTGGCGAGGCGGAGGGCTTCGCGAAAAGCCATGATCGCGGACGACGCGTCCCGCGCCTCCAGTTTTCGTGCGCCGATGCGCATGACGCCGTTGTATTCGGCGCGAGTCTGGTCCTTGTCGCTTTGCGCCGCGGGTTTCGCTTCCGGCTGCTCCGCCGGTTGTGTCGCCGGATGTTCCGCGGGTTTGGCGGCCGCATGCGTTTCGTGCCCCGCGTCCTCCGCCGGTGGCTGGGCATGTGCATGCGAAGCCTGCTCCGACGCGGTCGCGAGCGATGTCGCGAGCGCGCAGAGCAGCAGAGTGCGTAGCGGTGCGGGTCGGGGCGCGGACTTCATTTTATCTCATAGCCTGCCGAGCTGCGCGGCCGGTCCGAGGGCAGGAAGAAGGGCAGGAAATCCTCCACTGTCACCGTCGGCGTGCGGCCGTAGGTGTCGGGTAGCACGGAGGGCGGCAAGACCGCTTCCGGGGGCGTGGCGGCGGGACGATTTTCGGCGGGCGTCGCCACCGTCGCCGGGTCGACCTTCTCGACCGCGGCTTCGCCGGATTCCGGTGGCGGCAGTTCGGCGGGAGGGGTTGCGGCCACGGCGGCCGCGGGGTTGGCCGGGCGGGGCGGAGGCTGCAACTGGGGAAGGGCTGCCGCGAAACGCAATCCCGTGGGCGCCGCATGCGCCAGGTAGGGCAGGGAGGCGGGCGCGTCGCGAGCCGCGGCTTGGTTGGCCGCGAGGATGACGAGCAAGCATGACGCCGGCGCGCCGAGACGCGCGCGGGAAGCGCGGCCGACTGTATCCGGACGCTGTAAGGATGAGGACATGAAAAAGCGGGCGGGCAGGTGTGTTGATCACGTGGTCCATCCCGACTTGGTTCCGGCGATTATTATCGGCACCCGACGGCTCCGCTTGAGCGCCTGATGCGAAAAAACCAAGTCGGTTGAACTTCTTCCGGACCGGTGAGGACAAGGCGGGTTTCGGGCCCGGCCAGTAAAAACCCGCACCCGGAAAACCGGGTGCGGGGTGCAGGGTTCGCGTGCCGCGAGGCGGCGCGCGAAAAGGGTGGGGGATTTGGCTATGCGACCGGGGCGTGCGTCTTGGAGAAGCTTTGGCGGGCCTCCTCGATCGTTTCGTGGAACTGCCAGCCCCTGGTGTCCTCGTAGCCCTTGCATTCGGCGACGATCGGGCCGCTGCCCACCAAGGTGTATTGGAGCGCCACCTCGCGGCAGGTCTGCATGGCGGTGAGCAGGAGTTTGATCAGTTGCATGTCGAGCCGCTTGACCTCGTGAAGGTCGAATACGGCGCGGCTGATGCCGCTGTCCACCGCATCCGAAACCTTGCCGCGAAGGTAATTGCCGACCTCCGCGATCACCGAGGGGGTGCAGGATTCCGGCAGGCGCATGACGAAAGTGTCGCCGTCTATGCGGAAGTAACGTTCCGAGGTGTCTAGGTTCATCGCGCGGGCGATCTTCGCCTCGAGATCGGGCAGATCTAGCGGCTTGGTGGCAATGCCGGTGAATCCGACCTGTTGGGCCTGCTGCTGGGCGGCGCTGTCCGTCTTCACCACCAGGCCGAAGATCGGTGTGTATTTGGTTTTCAACGACGTGCGAAGCACGCGGAAAAGGGTGAAGGCCGCGTCCTCGGCCAGGGAAAGCGATATCATGATGAGATCCACCGCGTTGCTTCCGCAGTAGTCTATGGCTTCGCCGGTGGTGGCCACGCCGTGCACCTGCCAGGGCGTATGCTTCAGGCCCTCCTGAATTTGGGCGAGGATCGCGGGCTTGTCCTCGACGACGAGGAGCTTGGCGGGGTCGAAGATGGACTTGTTCTTCGAGGGGGCGTCGGTGATCGGCTTGAGGTCGATGATGCGGCCGACCTTCTGGACGAGCACGTCCTCCTTGAAGGGCTTCACGATGTAGTCGCGCACGCCGATCTTGGCGATTTTAAGCACGTTGTCCTTGCCGCCCTCGGCCGTGAGCATGACTACGGGAATGGTCTTCAGGTTGGGGTCGCTCTTCAGCTTGGTAAGCATCTCCACTCCGTCCATGACGGGCATGGTGACGTCGAGCAGGATGACATCGGGCGGCTCCTTGTTGGCTATGGCCAGACCCTCGACCCCGTTTGCGGCTTCAAGGATTTCGCCATCGTAGGTCGTGAAAGCCTTTTTGATGATGATGCGGACGGTGTTGGAGTCGTCCACTGAGAGGATTTTGTAGCGCATGGCGGACGAGACAGGGTTATTCGCCGGGCTGCATCAGCAGATCGGCGGTGATGCCGGAGCCGGCGATGTCGAAGCGATAGATGCGGCGGGTGGCCGAGCTGATGGGCTCGATACGAAAACGGCTGCCGCGCAG
>JBDLWD010000272.1:0-2938 GCA_039804465.1 Verrucomicrobiota bacterium
GGTGAGGAGAAAGCGCCCTGGCCGCCGATCGCGGTCCACGGAAAGCTTAATAGTGCGGAGCAGCTCCGGCGCCCGCTGGATTTCATCCAAGATAACGGGGTCAGGCAAAGCGGCCATGAAGCCGTTGGGATCGCTCCGGGCCAGAGCCAGGGTATCCGTATCATCCAGACTGATATAGCCATAGGCCGGTCGAAGCGTGCGGGCCAGCGTGGTCTTTCCACACTGGCGGGGGCCGAGAAGGCACACCACGGGAGTATCGGCCAAGGCGGCATGGAGCGCCGGGGTGAGGGCACGAGGAAAAGCGGCGGCGTCCATTTGCCTGTTAGATGAGCGTCCAATCGCCGGTTAATCAAGCGTCCAATCGCCGGTTTTAGCATGTGGCTCTGACGCTGAAATACCCCCCGAAAGTTGGACAGAGGGCAAAACAAGAAGGGCCAGGTTGAATCTTCCCCCTTTTATCCGCGCCCATCTGCGCCATCAGCGGTTAAAGAATTTCGGTCTTAAACATCAAAATCGTATCGGCCTATTGGCCTCAGAGGCGCGGCACGGCGTCGAGCAGCTTGCGGGTGTAGTCGGCTTTCGGTTCGCGGTAGATCTCCTCGGCGGAGGCAGACTCGACCAACTTGCCGCGGTGCATCACCAGCACGTGGTCGCTGATGTGATCCACCACCGCGAGGTCGTGGGCGATGAAAAGATAAGTCAGCCCAAGCTCGGCCTGCAGATCCTGGAGCAGATTCACGATCTGCGCCTGCACCGAGACATCGAGCGCGCTCACCGCCTCGTCGCAGATGATGAACTCGGGCTCAACCGCCAGCGCGCGCGCGATGCCGATGCGCTGCCGCTGTCCGCCGGAAAACTGGTGCGGGTAACGGTGCATGTGATCGGGCTCCAACCCCACCCGGCGCAGCAGGCCCGCCACGCGCTCGCGTTTCTCCGCCACGCTCTGCTTCGGGAAATGAATGTCGAGCGGCTCGCGAATGATCGCCTCGACCGTCATGCGCGGGTTCAGCGAGTTGAAGGGGTCCTGAAAAATCATCTGCATCCGTTTCCGGAAGGGCAGAAACTCGCGGTTCGTGAGCGTGGTGAGCTCGGTGCCGTCGAAGCGGATCGAACCACCGGTGATGGGCGCCAGCTTGATCAAGGCGCGGCCGATGGTCGTTTTTCCCGACCCGCTTTCACCCACCAGCCCGGTGGTGCGTCCGCGCGCGACGGTGAAGGAGACGTTGTCCACCGCGCGCACGTGGTCGACCACGCGGCGCAGCAAACCGCCGCGCAGCGGGTAGTGAACCTGGAGGTTTTTCACCTCGAGGAGCGGCGCGGAGGAAAGGGGGGCGGTGTCGGTCATGGCTGGTCTCCGGTGCTCAGGTTTTCGTCTCCAGCGCCCGCGCGATGGCGGCGTGGTCGATGGTGGCGAGACGACGCTGGCGCGCGCCGAGCCGCGGGATGCACGCGATGAGCGCCTGGGTGTAGGGATGCTTCGGGCGGTTCAAAATCTCCTCGGTCGGCCCCGATTCGACAATCAACCCGCGATACATCACCGCGACGTCGTCGGCGAAGCCGCGCACGATGCCGAAATTGTGCGTGATCAGGATCACGCTCATGCCGGTCGAGGTCTTCAGATCGCGCAGCAGGTCGATGATCTGCTTCTGGATCGTCACGTCGAGGGCGGTGGTGGGCTCGTCCGCGACCAGGATCTTCGGCCGGCAGGCGAGCGCCATCGCGATCATCACGCGCTGCTGCATGCCGCCGGAAAGCTCGTGGGGGTAAGAGGTGTGGCGGCGCGCGGCGTCGGCGATGCCCACCTGCTCCAGCGCGCGGATGACATGCGCCTCCACATCCTTCACCTCGGGCAGATGCAATCGCACCGCCTCGGCGATTTGCGCGCCGACGGTGAAAACCGGATTCAGGGAGGAGGAGGGCTCCTGGAAAACGTAGGCGATCTCCTTGCCGCGCAGGGCTTGCAGGCCGCGGCGATCGAGGCCGAGCACGTCACGCCCCTGATAGCGAATGGCCCCGGTCACGCGGCAACTGGGCGGCTCGGGCAGGAGGCGCGTGAGCGAAAGCGCGGTCACGGATTTGCCGGAGCCGCTCTCGCCCACGATGGCAAGCGTGCGGCCGGCCTCCAGCGCGAAGGACACGCCCTTGACCGCCTCGACGGTCTGATCCCGCTGGTGAAAAGAGATGCGGAGGTCTTCGACGGAAAGGAGCGGCATGGGGAGCGGAGGGCTTAGTTGCCCGCGGGCAGGAGCGGGTTCCGGAAACGCAGACCCGGGAAGCGCGCGAAGTCGGTGTCGGTGGTTAGCACCGTGCCTGAATGCTGTATGCCGTGGGCGGCGATTTGGGCGTCCGTGGTAAGATTGCCCGCCGCACCGGCGGCCTGAAGCAGCCCCAGACTGATTTCGAGATGACGCGCGTCCGAGGCCAGGGGCACGATGCCGGGCAGGGCGAGCCACGCGTGCAGCGTCTCGATCGCTCGCCCGGCGCTGAGCGGAGACGGGCAAACGCGAGGGTGCGTGACGAGGCGGATAAAGCCAAAGGCCACCACCGGAGCGATGCCCACCGGCTCGGTTCCCGCCAAGGCCTCGCTCCACCACGCGCGCGCCTGGGCGTGCAGCGGAGCGTCGCGGTTCGTGGCGTAGAGGAGGAGATTCAGGTCGGGAATCAACATGGCCGGACAACGCTAAACAGAACCTCCCGGAAGCCGTGCGAGGTGTTCGTTCTCCAAGAGATCGTTGAGCTTGTTCGCGCTGATGCTCGCCGCCTCCCCGCTCAAACCGAGCGAATGGATGGGCGGTTCCGGCAACTCGAAGCCGGTCGACTCCCGACGCATACCCCTTCGTAAAGAGGCATTAACGATATCACGGAAGGATTGCCCGGTGCGCTGCGCCTCGTCCCGGAGGCTCCGGGCGAGATCGTCGTCCAGGGTTAAGGTGGTGCG
>JBDLWD010000273.1:0-7647 GCA_039804465.1 Verrucomicrobiota bacterium
CGGAGCGGGGAGCGGGGAGCGGGGGGCGGGGAGGGCGGAGTGGGTGCGGGGAGGAAGCAGGGCGGGCGGCGCGGGCGCAAGCCGCAGGCGAAAGCCAATGTTCGTATTACGAACATTGGCTTGGGATGTCGCCGGAGCCTTGAGCCTAGCGCCGGGGCTTGCGGAGGGCGCGGGGTCGCCCAAGCGTGGCGGTTTTATCGCGTCCAACCCGCCCGCTCCATGTCGTCCCCCGCGCCCGAATCCCCCGCTCCCGTCGCCGCGTCGACGGAGTATGCGCGGGATTTGATCCGACCGACCCCGTCGCGCCGGTTGAAGTGGCGACTGGAGGTGGCGGGCTTCGTGGTGATGGAGGCGTTTCTCGGACTCCTGCCCCTGCCTTGGGTAGCGGCGGCGGGGCGTGTGGCCGGAGGCGTGGCCTGCCTGGTGCTGCCGAAGCGGCGGCGGGTGGTCGCGCGCAATCTGCGCATCGCCTTCGCCGACGAAAAAACCCCGGCCGAGCTGCGCGCGCTGACCTCGGAGGTGTTTAGGCGAACCGGGGCCAACCTCCTGTGCTCGCTGCGCACCGGCGACATGGGGGAGCGTTCTCTGGCGCGGGCCATCACGGTGCGCGACGAGCACGTGTATCGCGAGGCTCTCGCGCGCAACAAGGGCGTGGTGATCGTGCTCGCGCACATGGGCAACTGGGAGGCGCTGGCGCAGTGGTTTCCCAAGCTGCTGCCGCCCGGGGTGGCGGGCGCCACGGTCTATCGTCCGCTGAACAATCCTTTGATGAACGCCCGCGTGGCTGTGACGCGGGCGCGGCGCGGCGTGGGGCTTTTTTCCAAGGACGACAATCCGCTTGGCATGGCGGGTTTCGTGCGGCGCGGCGGGGTGCTCGGGGTGCTGGCGGATCAGCGCGCGGGAATCATCGGGGAGTTGGTGCCGTTTTTCGGCCGTCTGACCAGTTGCACGCCGATCCCGGCCATCCTGGCGCGGCGCACGGGCGCGGCGATCGTGGGCGTGTCGTTGCGCACGGTCGGGGCCGGGCGCTGGGAGCTGGGCTTTCACGCCGCAGAGTCTGGCGAGCCGACCACGGCGGGCGTGATGCGTCTGCTGGAGCGCATGGTGCGCGTGAGCCCGGCGGATGTGTTTTGGTTGCAGGACCGCTGGAAGATTCGCCGCCGCGAGCCGCACCTGCTCCCGGGGAAACCGGCGCGCGAGGGCGACGCCGCGCCGGGCAAACGGCGCCGCGCGTTGCTGTGGGTGGCCGCCGGTGGAGGCGTGCCGCAAGCTCCGGAGGCCCGCCCGGCGGATGTGGACTACGAGCTCGCGCTGGCCGAAAACGCGCCTGCGCCGGACGGTTTCGCCTCGGTCGAGACGCATCGTCAGGCGGGCGAAAGCCATGCGGCCTTTCTCCGCCGCGTGGACGAGGCTCACGGGCAGCCTCTGGAATTTGTCGTTGGAACGCGCGCCGCGCCGGCCGACCTGCGCAATGCGTGCAAGGAACTTGGTCTAGGTTGGTCCAACGCGGTGGAGGAGGCATCCCGATGAACGCGACGAACAACTCCGGGCCGCGGCGCATTCGCGTGCTCTCTGACGGTCGCCCCGGTCACGAAAATCAAAGCGTGGGTCTCGCCCTTGCTCTGGCGCGGCGCACAGGCGCGGTGCATGAGGTGGTGAAGCTGGATCCGCGCGTCCCGGTGTGGCAACGGATGCGGCAGGCGGCGGCCCTCGCGGCCGGCGACGAGCGTCCGGATATCGTGATCTCGGCCGGGCATCGGACCCATCTGCCCCTCTGGTGGGCGGCGCGGCGACTGGCGGCGCGCTCGGTGGTCATCATGAAGCCGAGCCTGCCGGCGGCATGTTTCGATCTCGTGCTGATGCCGCGGCACGATGCTCCGGGGGGCGCGGCGGACACGCGCAGGCGCGTGCTCACGCGCGGAGCGTTGAATCGCGTGCCTGAGGCGCTGCCTGCAAAAGAGGCGCGAGGCCTGGTGCTGATCGGCGGTCCGTCGAAGCATCACGGCTGGGACGCGGCGGCGCTCGGGCCCATGATCGCGCAGGCGGTGGCGATGCGTCCGGACCTGGAGTGGACGGTGGCCGATTCGCGGCGCACGCCGGAGGGGTTTTTGCGTTCGCTCCACCTGCCGGTCGGCCCGCGCGCGGGCAAGGTGCCGCATCAAGAGACCGGGCCGGGTTGGTTGGCCGGTGAGCTGGCGCGAGCCGCCGTGGTCTGGGTGACGGAGGACAGCGTCTCGATGGTGCACGAGGCCCTGACGGCCGGGGCCGCCACGGGCGTGCTACCCATGCCGGCGGCGGATGGCGGAGATGGCGGCCGGCCGGCGCGGGCGGTGCGAGGCCTGATCGCGGCGGGGCTGGCGGCGGAGTTTCCGCGCGCGCCGGACGTTCCCGCGGAGCGTTTTCACGAGGCGGGCCGATGCGCGGACCTGATTCTCGCGCGCTGGTTCGCGTCGGAGGCTTTAAAATGAAGGTTCTGCAAATTCTGCCGGAGTTGAACTCGGGTGGCGTGGAACGCGGCACGCTGGAAATCGCGGCGCATCTGGTGCGCGAAGGGCACGAGGCGGTCGTCGTCTCCAACGGCGGCAGGCTGGTCGATGCGCTGGAAAAAAGTGGCGCGCGACACCGCGCTTTGCCGGTGCACCGGAAGCGGCTGGGCACGCTGCTACAGGTGCGGCCGCTGCGCCGCCTGATCGCGGAGGAGCGGCCCGACATCGTGCACATCCGCTCGCGCGTGCCGGGCTGGGTGGCGTGGCTGGCCTTACGAAAGATGGCGCCGGCGGAGCGTCCGCGGCTGGTGAGCACGGTGCATGGCTTTTATTCGGTGAACGCCTATTCCGGCATCATGACCCGCGGGGAGCGGGTGATCGCGGTGTCGGAGAGCATAAAGGATTACGTGCTCGCGAATTTCCCGCGCGTGCCGGCTGACCGCATCCGCGTGGTGCCGCGCGGCGTGGAGCTGGCGCGTTATCCGCGCGGCTTCGCGCCCGACGCCGAATGGCTGGCGCGCTGGCGCGCGGAGCATCCGGATCTGGACGGCAAGGCGGTGCTCTTGCTGCCGGGGCGAATCACGCGGCTGAAGGGGCACGAGGATTTTTTCCGGCTGGTGGCGGGCTTGAAGGCCGCGGGCGTGGCCGCGCGCGGCCTGGTGGTCGGCGACACGCACCCGAAAAAACGCGCCTATCTCGCCGAACTGGGCGCGCGGGCGGCGGAGCTGGGCGTGGCCGACGAGGTGAAATTCCTCGGCCACCGCGGCGATCTGCGCGAGATCATGGCGGTGAGCGACGTGGTGCTGTCCCTTTCGCAGCAGCCCGAGTCTTTCGGCCGCACCGTGGTGGAGGCGCTGGCGCTAGGCCGGCGTTTTGTGGGCTACGACCACGGCGGCGTGGGCGAGCAACTGCGCGGCCTTTTCCCCTCCGGCTGCGTGCGGCTGGGCGACGCGGACGGCTTGCTGGCCGCGACCCGGCGCGTGCTGGCCGAGCGGCCCGAACCGGGGGCGATTCCCGCGGCCTACACGCTGGAGGCGATGTGTTCGGGCACCGAGGCGGTCTATCGCGACCTGCTGGCGGCGCCGCGCGGGTAGGGGTGAGGCGGCAAAAGCCCGCGCTTGAAGCCGGGCGCGGGTGTGGTTGCGCTTGCCGGCTTCATGAACTCCCTCGCCATCGTCGGTCTAGGCTACGTGGGCCTGCCCCTTTCGTTGCAATTCGCCCGCTCTGGTTGCCGCGTGCTCGGGCTCGACATCGATTCGAAGAAAACCGAGGCGATCAACGCCGGCCGCAGCTACATCAAGCACATCGCGGCCGAGGCGGTGGCGGAGCAGCGCACGGCGGGCCGGCTGGAGGCCAGCACCGATTTCGCCCGCGCCGCCGAGGTCGAGGCGGTCGTGCTCTGCGTGCCCACGCCCTTGAACGCCTTTCGCGAGCCGGACCTGAGCTACGTGCTCGACACCGGCCGCGCCCTCGCGCCGCACCTGCGCAAGGGCGTGCTCGTGGTGCTCGAGTCCACCACCTATCCGGGCACGACGGACGGCGAGTTGCGCGAGGTGCTGGAGGCGGGCTCCGGGCTGAAGGCCGGCGTCGACTTCCACCTGGCGTTTTCCCCCGAGCGCGAGGACCCGGGCAATCCCGACAGCAAGGTGGCCCGCATCCCGAAGGTGGTCGGCGGCTACACGCCCGCCTGTCTGGAGAAGGCGCTGGCGCTCTACGGGCGCGCGATCGAGAAGCTCGTGCCGGTCAGCTCGTGTCGGACCGCGGAGGCGACCAAGCTGCTGGAAAACATCTTTCGCTCGGTGAACATCGCCTTGGTCAACGAGCTGAAGCTCGTCTACGGCGCCATGGGCATCGACATCTGGGAGGTGGTCGAGGCGGCCAAGACGAAGCCTTTCGGCTACATGCCATTCTACCCCGGCCCCGGCCTCGGCGGGCACTGCATCCCGATCGATCCCTTCTACCTGACGTGGAAGGCGCGCGAGTTCGGCCAGCACACGCGCTTCATCGAGCTCGCGGGCGAGATCAACACCGCCATGCCCGACCACGTGGTGAAGGTCTGCTTCGAGGCGCTCAACGAGGACGGCAAGTCGGTGAAGGGCGCGCGCGTGCTCATCCTCGGCCTGGCCTACAAGGCCAACGTCGACGACGACCGCGAATCGCCGACCTACAAGCTCATCCACAAGCTGGAGGCGCTCGGCGCCAAGGTGGAGTATCACGATCCCTTCGTGCCGGTGGTGCCGCTCACCCGCGAGCACGCCGAATACGCGGGACGGCGCTCGGTCGCGGCGATCACTCCCGACTTCGACCTTATCCTGCTCTCCACCGGGCACGACGCCTACAAGACCTTCGATTTCTCCGCGTTCGCGATCCCGCTCGTGGACACGCGCAACGCCGTGCCGCCGGCGCGCCGTCCGAAGAAGTATCACCGCGCCTGAGCCGGCGCGTCGCCCGAAGTTTTTCCCCGCCGCAGCATGGCCGCCTCCGTCGTTCCCGTTCCGCTCTACCTCGGCTACGCCGCGGCCGTGGGGCTCAAACGGTTGCTCGGCCTCTCGTGCGAGCGGCACCGCAGCTATTTTTTGATGAAGGTGATCCGCGCGCTGGAGCGCGGAAAGATCACCGGCCGTCTGCACGTGACCGCCGCGGGTAAGCGCGACGGTGCGGGGGCGCAGGCGATAGCGCGCATCTCGGCCCTGGTGTTCGCGCGGGCCTTCGGCCTCACCTACGCGCACACCCCGTTCGAGACCCTGGCCCACGCCGAGCTGCCTTTGCCCGAATGGCTTTCGGCCTGGGAAACGCTTCTCGGCCTGGGGCGGGGCGAGCCTTTGGCGGCCGACTGCCCGTTTCCGCGCGTCGATCTGGAGACCTACGCCAGCGATCCGAGGCTCTGGAAAGAAGACCGCCTGCTGGTGGTGCGGCATTACCACACCTTTTGGAGTCTTTGCCCCGCCGCCGGAGACGCGGTGCTGCCCGTCTTGCGGGAAAAATATCGCGCCGCCGCCGGACCGCGCGTCCCGGGCGCGCGTTTGGAAGTTTGTGCGCACGTGCGCCGCGGCGACGTGCGTCAGGGCGACGCCGACACGGGCCATCGCTTCACCCGCAACGCCGCCGTCGGCGCGACGCTCGGCGCGGTGGAGGCCTCGCTGGCCGCCGCCGGCCTGCCCGCGCGCGTCCGGATTTTTTCGCAAGGCGTCGAGGCGGACTTTTCCGAGCTGCGCGGGCCGGGCCGGGAGTTTTGCCTTAACACGCCCGCGCTCGATACCTTTCGAGCCCTCGCCGACGCCGACGTGCTGCTGATGGCGAACAGCGATTTCAGCCACGTGGCCGCCATGCTCGGCGACGGCGTGCGGCTGGCCGATGCGCGGCACCGGGTTTTTCAGCGCGGCTGGATCGAGCTGCGTCCCGAGGACGGCGCCTTCGACCAGACCCGGCTGGCGGCCGAGCTCGCCTCGCGATGGCCCGCGGGCGCGCGCTCGCCCGGCCCGTAGGCGGGGCGGAAATCGACGTTGTTTTGCGCCCGTCGCTCCTGCTTAGTCGGCGAACCTATCCGCCGCAGTTTTCCCTTTTCCCGCTTCCTCGCATGGCTCGTTTTTTTCGCAAGCTCACCGCCAGTTTCCTGAAACGCTATCACCTGGCCCTCCACGGGGGCTACTCGGTGGGCGAGGCCTACGGGCGCCGCTTCCTTTTGGATTGGCGCCATCCCATCGACAAGAAGCTGGCGCTGGAGCTGTTCGAGCACGAGCGCATCCTCTATTTCATGGGCAAGGTGGAGCGACTGAAGCCGCAGATGTTCCTGGATATCGGCGCCCACGCCGCGCTCTACACCGTGCTCGCCACCGCGCGCGTGCCCGGCATGGCGGCGCACGCGTTCGAGCCCGATCCGGCGAACCTGGGCCAGCTCCACGCCAATCTCTTTCTTAACCGCCTCTCCTCGGCGGTGGTTGTGCATCCGCATGGCCTCTCCAATCATGAGGGCACGGTGGGCTTCGCCGCTTCGGACGAGCATGAGCACCGCGCCTTCAGCCGCGTGTCGGAATCCGGCGGGGTTCGCATCCCGGTGCGCCGGCTGGACGACGTGCTCGACGCGCGCGGCCTGACCGTCGCGGTGAAAATCGACGTGGAAGGGCACGAACTCTCCGTAGTGGAGGGCGCGAAGGGTTTCCTTTCCGGCAACCGTTGCTACCTCCAGATCGAGTCGGGTCCGGAGAATCTGCCGCGTCTCAAGGAGGCGATGGCCGCGCTCGGCTACCGGCTGGTGGCGAGCATGGGCGACCATTACTTCACGAATCTGCCCGACGAAGCCTTCGGCGGCGCCGCGGCCTGAGCGGCCTCAGTCGGGGCGAAGCGACGGGAAGCGACGGCGGGCCGCGCAGACGGCGCTTTCCAGCGCGTAGGACAAGGCTCGCGAGGGGCGCGAGCCGCGCCAGGCGCGGCGGCTTAGCACGACCTCGTGCGCCCGCGAGGGGGCGCCGGCCAGGGCGGCGTGGCGGCGGGCGACGATGTCGCTCAGCGTGGGGAACAGGCCGTAGCGCTCGAGGACCAGGCGACGGGCCTCGCGGATGGCGGGCAGGCGTCGTTCGTATTCGCCGTCGCGGATCGCGTCGCGCATCACGCGCGCGGTGGCCGCGGGGTCGTCGAGGCGGATGGGGATGAAACTGTCGGCGGGGAAGTAGTCGGCGGCGTTGGGACAGCCGTGGTAGAACGGAAGGCAGAGGCCGAGAAAGGCGTCGGAGAGTTTTTCGGTCCAGTGGTGCCGGCAGACGTGGTTCTCGATGGCGACGTGATAGCGGTAGGCGTCGAGCGCCTCCGCCTTGTCGTCGATGGGGCGCACGCCGTGGCCGAAGACATCCATCTCCGGCAGGAGCACGCGGAGCTTTTGCACGAACTCGTAGCGGGCGTGGTGAAGGGTGTGGGTCTGCCGCTTGGCCGAGCAGACGGTGGAGATATCGGCGGTCTTGGCCTCGGGAGGCGATGCGATCATGCGATCGTAGGCGCCGTGCGGACCGCCGCGGCCGTAGAACCACACGAGGGCGGGCTGGCTGAAGATGGCGCCCGGGTGGCGTATCACCCACGGCTCCTGGCTGGTGAGCACATGGCCGAACTGGGATAGAAAGCCGGCGCCGTAGAGCTTGATCGGCGAGGGCTCGGTGGTGATCAGCAGCGT
>JBDLWD010000274.1:0-2828 GCA_039804465.1 Verrucomicrobiota bacterium
GCCAGACGCCCTCGCCAAGGGATTCGAGGGTCATGCGTTCCTCCTCGTCGACCGCGGGCACCTCCTCGGTGAGGATGGTGAGGAGGACGGCGTTTCTCTGGAGGCACTTGTTGGCCTTGAGATGATGGAGGAGGGCGAGAGGGGTGCCCTTGGGCGTCGCGACCATGAACACGGCGGAGCCGGGCACGCGCACGATGTTTTTGCTGCGGGCGATGCTGGCGAGATCCAGTTCGGCGACGGCGGAGCCGTAGACCTTTTCCTGGATCTCGTCGCGGCCTCGGCGCCAGGCGTGCATGATGGCGAGGATGACCACGGCCATCGCCAGGGGCAACCAGCCGCCGTCGGTGAACTTGTGCAGATTCGACTTTAGCAGGGCCAGATCGACCACGAGGAAGAGCGCGGCAAGGCCGGCGGCCTTTGCCCAGGACCAGCGCCAACGGTGCCGGGTGACGCGGTAAAACGCGAAGGTGGTGACGGCCATGGTGCCGGTGACGGCGATGCCGTATGCGGCGGCCAGGGCGTCGGAAGAGCGGAAGCTGATCACCACCCAGATCGAGCCGATGGCGAGAAGCCAATTCATAAGCGGTATGTAGATCTGGCCCGAGTGCTCGGCGTGGGTGTGGATGATCTTCAGGCGGGGGAAGTAGCCGAGCTGGATCGCTTGTCGGGTGAGGGAGAAGACGCCGGAGATGAGCGCCTGGCTGGCGATGATGGCGGCGGCGATGGAGAGGAGCACGAGGCCGAGGCGCAGGGGACCTTCCGGGGCGAGGGCGAAGAAAGGGTTGAGGTCGCCCTTGGGTCCGTCGGCGTAGATCTCGGGGTGTTCCAATACGAAGGCGCCCTGGCCGAAGTAGTTCAGGACCAAACCCGGGAAGGCCACGAAATACCATGCGCCGGCGATGTAGCGGCGACCGAAGTGGCCCATGTCTGCGTAAAGCGCCTCGGCGCCGGTAACGGCGAGCACGATGGCGCCGAGCAGGGCGCCCATTCCGATGGGGTCGTGGACGAGAAGCTGGTAACCGTAGAAGGGGTTGAGCGCGGAAAGGATGGCGGGATTGTCGACGATTTTGACCGCGCCTAGCAGGCCCAGGACGAAGAACCAGATCGCCATGACGGGGCCGAAGAAGAGGCCGATGGCGTGGGTGCCTTTACGCTGAAAGCAGAAGAGGGTGCCGAGGATGACCACGGCGAGCGGCACCACGAAGCGCTCCATCGCAGGGTTGATGTTTTTGAAGCCTTCGGCCGCGCCAAGGACCGAGATAGCGGGCGTGATGACCCCGTCTCCGTAGAGCAGGGCGGCGCCGAGAAGAATGACGATGGTTCCCAAACCGAGGCCGCGGGCGGCAGTGGCGGGGCGGGTGTCGCTCAGGGCTAGCAGAGCGAAGATACCGCCTTCGCCGCGGTTGTCCGCCTTCATGATGAAGGTGAGATACTTGACGCTGACGATGAAGGTAAGAGCCCAGAAAATGAGCGAAAGGATGCCGAGAACACGCTCCTCCAGCGGGAGGCTGAGGGCGGAGTGCTGGAGGCACTCGCGCATGGTGTAGAGCGGGCTGGTGCCGATGTCGCCGAAGACGACGCCGAGGGCACCGAGGCTGAGACCCAGTTTGGCGGATGCGGACAGCTTGGACGGCGCGGGCGCTGAGCTCATGGATGAGATGAAAGAGAGAGCATCGCGCCGGGCGGGCGGCAGAGTCAATGGAGCCGTTCACGCGGCGTTGACGGTCTGGGAGAGGAGGGCAACCTGAGCATTCTCCCATGACCCAGTGCATCGCTTGGAAACGCGTTAAGGAATACTCCGACATCATTTACGAGAAGGCGGATGGCATCGCGAAAGTGACCATCAACCGTCCGCATCGGCGCAACTCCTTCACGCCGGACACGGTGCACCAGATGTATGAGGCCTTCCTCGACGCCCGCGAGGACCCCAAGGTCGGCGTGGTGCTGCTCACCGGCGCCGGTCCGCATACCGACGGCAAGCACGCCTTCTGCGCGGGCGGCGACCAGGGCGTGCGCGGTCACGCGGGCTACGTGGGCACCGACGGAGTGCCGCGGCTCAACGTGCTCGATCTGCAAAAACTCATCCGCTCGATGCCCAAAGTCGTGATCGCCCTCGTGGCGGGCTATGCGATCGGCGGCGGGCACGTGCTCCACGTGGTTTGCGACCTCACGATCGCGGCGGACAACGGCGTATTCGGCCAGGTGGGGCCGCGGATGGGCTCCTTCGACGCCGGTTTCGGCAGCAGCTACCTCGCGCGCCTCGTCGGCCAGAAAAAGGCCCGCGAGATCTGGTATCTGTGTCGTCAATACAACGCGCAGGAGGCGCTCGACATGGGCCTGGTGAACAAGGTCGTGCCCGTGGCCGAGCTGGAGGCCGAGGGCGTGCAGTGGGCGAGGGAAATCCTCGGCCACTCGCCGCTGGCGATCCGCGCCTTGAAGAGCGCCTTCAACGCCGAGCTCGACGGTCAGAGCGGCATCCAGGAGCTGGCGGGCAACGCCACCCTGCTCTACTACATGAGCGAGGAGGCGAAGGAGTTCCACGGCGCGCAGCGCGAGAAGCGCAAGCCGGACGCCCGGCGCTTCCCCTGGCTGCCGTGACCGCCAGGCACCCGCGGTTTTTTCTTTAACGCGGAGACGTAGAGACGCGGAGATCGCCGCGAAGGGCCGGATTTAGGGCGCTTCGCGTGCGGTCGTGCTCAGCGCGCGTAGCCGAAGTAGTAGATCGCCATCAACACGGCGCCGCCGAGGGCGCATATGCCGCCGATCAGCAGCAGGCAGCCGCGCCTGGTGGACGACGGGTCCAGCGCCTCGGTGGCGCGGTCTTGCTC
>JBDLWD010000275.1:0-2788 GCA_039804465.1 Verrucomicrobiota bacterium
GGCGTCTCCGCGCTAAGCTTTGGGTTCTCCCATTAAAAAACGCAGCGTGCGCTGGTGGGCCGTCAGACCGATGTCGTCCGACAGGTCGAGCAACAGGTCGAGCAGCAACCCGGCGGCCGCGTCCGCGCGACCAGCGCGTTTGAGGGCCACGGCCAGGTAGGCGGCGAATTCAGCGTTTTCGGGGAACTGGACGCGGGCGCCCTCCAGGCTGGCGGCGGCCTCTTGCGCCCGGCCTAGGCGCAGCAGGCAGGAGGCGCGGCCTGCGAGCGCGTTCGCCTGCTCGGCGGGGGATGAAAGTCCGAGCGCCAGCGCTCGGCCGTAGGCCTCCAGCGCGTCTTCGTCCTGCCCGCTGCCCGCCAGGGTGAACGCCAGCTCGGCGGCGATCTCGGGCGTGTGCGGATTGCGTGCATCGAGCGCCTTGAGCGCGGACAGCACATGGTCGGTTTTTCCGCCGTGGCGGGCGCCCACGATGGCGTCGAGTTCGGTCTTCCATGCTTCCATGCCCACCATCGCGCCGCGCGCCGCCGAATGTTCAATCCCGAAGCCTCCGCGAAACTTGCCCGCCCCGTTTTCGCGCCTCACGCTGGTCGTATGGTCAAGATCACCGGAACCTACGAGGGCGAGCTGCATTGCGTCGCCCGTCATGAACCTTCGGGCAGCACGCTATTCACCGACGCACCGCGCGACAACCAGGGTAGGGGAGAGGCGTTTTCCCCCACCGATCTGGTCGCCACCGCGTTCGCCACGTGCATCGCCACCACCCTGGCGATCATGGCCCGCAAGCACGGGCACGAGCTGGGTCCGGTGCGTTACGAGGTGACCAAGGAGATGACCGACACACCGCCTCGTTCCATCGCGCGGCTCGCCGCGACCTTCTGGCTGCCCGCCTCGGCCCGGGCCGTGCCCGCCGGAGAGTTGGAACGCGCCGCCAGTGGCTGTCCGGTGCACCGCAGCCTCGCTCCTGAGGTCAAGAAGGACATCGCCTTCGTCTGGGATGCCTGAGCCGCAGGACGAAATTACCGGCGCGTTTCGAGGAAAGATACCGCCGAGAGGCGCGGTGGTTTCGCCTCGATGCCCCTCGGGCAACCGCATGTTTCTCGTTTAACCGGGAAACGCCTCGTCGCTTTCCGCGCCATCCAGGCAATCGTCCGGGAAGGCGGCCTCGCGGCGTGTCCAGCGCACCGCGCACAGGCTGTCGGTCAGCGCCTCGTGCAGGGCCGAGCCGAAGTCGTAGGCGCGATCGTCAAAGCCCGCTTCTTCGACCGCTTGGTCTATCGCCAGCATCACGGCGAACATCCGCCCGCGCACGGCTGGGACAAACACGTCGAGTTCCTCGTTGCCCCTCGCCAGGTTTATGCCGCACGCCGCTGCGTCGTGACTGTGATGCGAACGGCATGCCTCCGGCCGCGCCTCGTAGATCGAGCATGCCCCCTCGCGCAGCATCACGCACGGGCTGCGCAAAGCAACGCGCTCCGGAATGGAACGCCCCGCGAAAGCCGCGCGGTGAGCCGCCGCCCGCGCGATCAGCGCCTCGAGCTCCAGAGGCGAAAAATGTTTTTGCACATGCTGGGCCGCGAGCAGCACCTCGTGCGCCTGGACGCCCACCGGCACTTGGCAGCAGGCGTCGCAGCCCGCCCGGCAGGCAACCGCCGCCCTCGCCTCGGCGGGAGCCGAAGCGTAGGCCTTGTCGAAGCCCTTTTGCGCCGTGGCCACCACGCCAAGCAGATCCTCGGGGTGGCGCGTCTTGCGCAGGCGCTTGAACACCCACTCGCCGGTCTTCTCGAAAAGGGCGTATTCCTCGGGTGAAAAGGCGCACATATCAGCGACGCTCTCCTCCCGGCCGGGCCTGCGGCCGCGGGGGACGCGGCGGCACCACGCGCATCGGCACGGGCTCTCCCACCGCGCGGGCGGCAACCTCGCGAATCTTGTCCTTCTTGCTCTTTCGCCGTCCCTTGATGCCTCCCCCGCCCGGGGCGACCAGCGGCGGCGGCGCGTCGATCTCTCGCGGCTCGAAGCCCGGGATCTGCTCCCGCTCCAGCGCCAGGCCGTGGAGCTTCTCGATTAGCAGAAAATGCGTGTGCGTGCTCGCGCTCACGAAGCTGATCGCCACGCCCGCCTCGCCCGCCCGCCCGGTGCGACCGATGCGGTGGGTGTAGTCCACCGCCGAGCGCGGCAGGTCGTAGTTCACCACCGCGGGCAGCTTCGGGATGTCGATGCCCCGCGCCGCCAGATCGGTCGCGATCAACACCTTGACCTTGCCCGCCTTCAAATCCGCCAGCGCCTGCGTGCGCGCCCCCTGGCTCAGCTCGCCGTGCAGCGCCGCCGCCGCGATGCCCGCGCGGCCGAGCTTTTCCGCCACGTGCTCGGTCGAATATTTCGTGGCCACAAACACCAGAACGCCAGACCAGGCGTGGGTCTCCACCAGGTGACGCAGGAGCTGCGTGCGCCGCGGAACGTCCACCTCGATCGCGCGTTGCAAAATCTCCGGCGTGTTCTCCGCCGTGGCCGGGGTCTCGATCCGCGCCGGATCGCGCAGCAGGGCCGAGGCCAGCGCCTCCACTTCCGCCGGGAAGGTGGCGGAAAACAAGAGGCTCTGCCGCCGCGCCGGGAGCATCGCCACGATGCGGTCCAGCTCCGCCTTGAAGCCGAGGTCGAGCAGGCGGTCGGCCTCGTCGAGCACCAACACCGACACTTCGGAAAGCGAAACCGCGTTGTGGTCGATCAGGTCGAGCAGGCGTCCCGGCGTCGCCACGAGCAGGTCGGCGCCGCCGCCCAGCGCCATCATCTG
>JBDLWD010000276.1:0-5676 GCA_039804465.1 Verrucomicrobiota bacterium
TGCGGCGCTTGCCCTGCTCCCCCTGCCCATGACCGCAGCCACCGTCTTCTTCGGCAACTACGCCGACTCCATCCGCGCCGCCGACTTCGACCCCGCCACAGGACGCCTTTCCGGCGAACGCATCGCGGCGAACCTCGCCAAGGCCTCGTTTCTGACCAAGTCGGCCGACGCCCGCTACCTCTACGCCGTGGCCGAGGCGGAAGGCGGAAGCCTGCATGCCTTCGCCGTGGCGGCGGACGCATCTCTGGCGCCTCTCAACACCAAACCGAGCGGCGGCAGAGGCCCCTGCGACATCGCCCTATCACCCGACGGCCGGTTGGTGGCCGCGGCGAACTACGGCGGAGGCAGCGTGATCGTCTATCGATTGAATGCGGACGGGCACCTGGGCGAGAAGGCGGCGTTTTTCCAGCACGCACACGCGACGAATGTTTTCGCCAAGCGCCAGACCGCGCCGCACGCACATGGAGTCACGTGGTCGCCCGAAGGCCGCCTGCTCCTCGTGCCAGACCTCGGCGGAGATCGCGTGTATCTCTACGCCTATGATCCGGCCAAAGGTGAACTAGTGCCCAACGCCGCGCAGCCCTGGCTGGAACTGCCGCCGGGCAGCGGGCCGCGCCACGCGCAGTTTTCCCCCGACGGCCGGCACCTGTATGTGGTCAACGAGCTGAGCAACACCGTGGGGGTGGCGGTATATGATGCCAAGCGCGGCGCGCTGGATCTCACGCAGACCCTCTCCACGCTGCCGCAGGAGGGCTTCGCCGGCGCAACCAAGACGGCGGAGATCGCGGTGCATCCGGCCGGACACACCGTCTACGCCTCGAACCGCGGGGCGGACACGCTGGCGATTTTCAAGCGCGACGCAGCCACCGGCGGGCTCGCGCCCGCGGGCCATGCGCCCGTGCCGGCGGTGCCACGCCACTTCGCGCTGAGCCCGGACGCTCGCTGGCTGTTGTCGGCGGGGCAGGACACCGACCGGGTCGCGGTCTATGCCGTCGATCCGGCCACGGGCGCGCTCACACCCTCCGGCGAACCGCTGGCGACGCCCAAGCCGGTCTGCGTGCGCTTCTGATTTTTCGCCCCCGTCCGACCCCGACGCCGGGCCGGAGCTTGCCCCACCCTACGATGGGGAAAAGCGAAAGGAACGCGTGCGACGGCCGCGCGGTCAGGCAGGCATGGCCGAACAAATCCCTCTCGAGTCCCCCGGCGTCGCCACCTCCGCGGGAGACATGGACCGCAGCGAGGAGGTCGCACCGGACCTCTCCTACAAGAAGACCGCAATCGCGAACGTAGCATTCTACGGCCGTCCGGGTGAGGCGGGCTGGGTTTTGATCGACGCCGGCATGCCGGGCTCGGCCGAGGCGATTTATCGGGCCGCGGCGGAGCGATTCGGAGAGAACGTGCCCCCCTCCGCGATCGTGCTGACGCACGGCCACTTCGATCATGTGGGCGCATTGCCCGAACTGGCCGCCGAATGGCAGACACCTATCTACGCGCACTGGCAGGAGCACCCATTTCTCACCGGAGCCCGCGCCTACCCGCCCCCGCCAAAAGGAACGGGCGGCGTTGGCATGGGGCAACTCTGGGGCCAAGGTCGGCTGAAGCCGGTCAATGTTTCCCGCTGGCTGGGCCTGTTGTCTGGGAATGCCGGGGTGCCCTTCATGCCGGGCTGGCGCGTGATCCCGACGCCTGGCCACTCGCCCGGGCACGTCTCGCTTTGGCGCGAGGCGGATCGCACGTTGATCGCGGGCGACGCTGTCATTTCCACGCGGCAGGAATGCGCCTACGCGACACTCACGCAAAAGCCCGAACTGCAAGGACCGCCGCGGCATTATACGCAGGAATGGGACGCCGCGCGCGATTCGGCGCGGAGGCTGGCGGCGCTCGGGCCGGAGCTGTTGCTGACCGGCCACGGTCCGGCGCTACGAGGCGCGGAGATGCGCGAAGCGCTCAAGTTTCTCGCGGAGGATTTCGACCAAATCGCCCGGCCGGGGCGAATCCGGACGTAATCAATTCCATCTCGGGCCTTGACCACGGGCTTTCGTCGCTCACGGTTGCCGCTCCATTCACTGCCCGATGGTGTAATGGCAGCACAGATGACTTTGACTCATCTAGTCATGGTTCGAATCCATGTCGGGCAGCCATTCGAGGTAAGCATGGTGAAAGAGTGCCGTTGTGCTAACCCATGCCGAACAAGTCCGGGAAGCGGGTGGTTTTCCCGACGGGCACAGCGGCGGGGGAGATGGACACGCATCAGGTGGAGCGAGCATCCCTTGCTTTGGTGAGCTGGTGCACGGACTCGAATCCGCGGGCCGCCTTTACCGGAGGCGAATCTGATCCCGCCTGCGACTTTTCGGGCGCAGCCTTGACAGCGCCGCGCGACGATCTTTTCTCGCCATCCGTTTCCGGGCTGGTCCCGGAACGATCAGTTGGTCCGCCAGAGTAGCTCAGTGGTAGAGCAGAGGACTCATAAGCCTTTGGTCGCCGGTTCAATCCCGGCCTCTGGCACCAATTGACCGGCAAGCGGTTAAGACAAACCGGCGCCGAATGTTCATGCACGTTTGCGAAGGAGTTGTTGAGTGATGGTTGTCCGGTGTTGGACTCAGAAAAAACCGTCAACCGCTCAACCTCAGGAACAATCAGAGACCACCCTCTCCGCGCTGCAGCTTTCCGTCCGCGGCTCAGCGGCCGGCTCGGGCCAGCTCGGCGGCGCGGGCGTATTGGGCGCGGAATCGTTCGCCGAGATCCTTGGCCAGCCGCAGCTCCTCCACCTTGTCCTTGGCCCGCAGCGCCTGTTTGATAGGCCCCGAGGCGGCGGCGTAATCTACCGCCGTCATATCGCCCAGGGCGGCGGTGGCCGCGGGGGGAAACCCAGCCATGGCTACTTCGCGCCAAGCGGCCCGCAGCTCGGGGTGGGCGTCGAGGCTCATCACCCGAATGATGAAACGCAGTTCGCTGAACAGTCCTCCCGTCCACTCGGGTCGATAAACCAGAGGATTATCCAGCGCGTAGGGAATCTCCTCCGGATCGCTGCGGCGATCGGCGACGCCGGGCTCGGTGTAGGCGTCCTTGCGCACCGGCAGCCGGCGAAGGGCGAAACGCTCCGGACCGCCCGGCGTGCCCGGGCGCTGATTCCAGAGCCGCTGCCCCTCGGGCGACATCACGAACTCGATAAAACTGCGCGCCGCCTCGGGGTTGGGCGAGCCTCGCAGCAGCCCAACCGGATCGACGGAAAACACCGTGCCGCCCGGCGGCGAGCGATAGGCCACGCGCGAGCTGCCGGCGCGCCGCGAGAGCGCCTCGACCTGCTGGCGGCCGTAGAAATCGATGCACATGCCGGCGGCGCAATTGCCCGAGGCCACGTCGATCGGCACCTTTTGCGCGCTGTCGGTGAAATAGCGGGCGTTGGCCGAGATGGATTGGAGCAGACGCAGTCCTTCCGACCAGCCGGCGGCAACGGCCTCCTTTTCGGCGCTCGCGCGGGCCTCCGCGCCTGTGAAACGGACGGTTTCCAAGCGGGCGCGCACAACCTCGTGTATCCGCTCCTGGAGCACGTTCTCGAAGGCCTTATTCATCGAGCCGCTCTTGGTCGGATCGGCAAGCGCCACCTGCCCGAAGTAGCGAGCATCGGCGAGGTCGGCCCAGCGCCGCGGCTCGGGCAGGCCGAGACGGGCGATCGCGTCGCGGTTGTAAACGATGCCGAAGGAGCTCAGGACCGCGCCCACCCAGCGCCCTTGCGGGTCGCGAAATTCGTCGCCCGCGTGGCGCACGGGCACGACGGCCTCGCTCATCCAGTCGGGCCGGGGCTCCCGCTCGCCATACATCGGCACGAGCCGTCCGGCGCGCGCCTGGGAGATAAAGTCGTAGGTGCCGCCGCCGAAAAACACGTCGATGCCGCAGCCGACGTCGGAATCAAGAAACGCCTCGCGCGCCTCGCGGGCCTCGGCGGGCGCGTCCTTGCCCAGGCGGCCGTCGGCGAAGGCGGCCTGCACCACCCCGCTCCACTCGCGGCCCAGCCTGCGCGTCCAGAGATTCTGGAAGGAGGCGACGTATTCACCTTCCAAATACCGGGCTATCTCGGTCGTTCCGCCGATCAGGCGCCAGTCGATGCGCACGCTGCGGCCGGTGCGCTCCTCGTGGCGGCGGCGAAAGGCGGCCTCGAACTCGTGGCGGATCGCCTCGTTGTGGGGCGAGATGACCACCACGGTGTCGTCCACGCGTCCCAGGGCCTCGGCCTCCGGACGGAGGGCAAAGGGTAACGCCAGGACGAGGGCGAGCAGGACGAGCAGGGCGGCGTTTCTGAGCATGGCGGCGGCTCGGGCTCAGCGTTCCAACACCACCACGTCCTCGGCGGCGACCACGGCATGGAGTTCCCCCTCGCCGACCCCGGCGAGGCGGCGGGGATTTAGCTCGTAAACCTTGAGGCACACGCCCTCCGCCTCGGCGGCCGGCACGAAATCATATTGGGCGACCTCGCCGAGGTAGATCGCCTCGCCGATGCGGCCGCGCACGCTGTTGTCCGTCTCGCCGCGCTCGCGCAGAGTCCAGCATTCCGGGCGAATGGAGAGCGTCACCTCCGCGCCCGCCCTGGGCACGGGCGGAGGCGTCGCCGAAGACGCCGGCAAAGCGGCCCAGGGCGGTCTCCACCTCGGCCTTACGGCCGTGGCGCGAAAGCACGCGGCCCGGGATGAAATCGGTCTCGCCGATGAAGTTCGCCACGGTCTTGCACACCGGCCGGCCGTAGACCTCGCGGGGCGAGCCCACCTGGAGAATGTGTCCGCCGTCGAGGATGGCCATGCGGTCGGCGATGGAGAGCGCCTCCTTTTGGTCGTGGGTCACGTAGACGGTGGTGAGCTTGAATTCCTTGCAGACGCGGCGGATCTCCGCGCGCATCTCCAGGCGAAGCTTGGCATCGAGGTTGCTCAGCGGCTCGTCGAGCAGCAGGCAGCGCGGCCGGATGACGAGCGCGCGGGCCAGCGCGATGCGCTGCTGCTGGCCGCCGGAGAGCTGGTTGGGCTTGCGCGACGCGTAGGCGCCCATGCGCACGGATTCCAGCGCCTCGGCGACGCGGCGGTCGATCTCGGCCTTGGGAACCTTGCGCTCCACCAGACCGAAGGCGACGTTCTCCGCGACCGAGAGGTGGGGCCATAGCGCGTAGCTTTGAAACATCATTCCCGTGTTACGCTTGTGAGGCTCTAGCCGGGTGACGTCATCGGCGCCAAATCGGATAGAACCGGCCTCGGGGATATAAAAGCCCGCGATGCTGCGCAGGAGGGTGGTTTTGCCGCAACCGCTTGGGCCGAGGAGGAAGAACAGCTCGCCGGCGGCTATCTCCAGATCAAGCCCGTGGAGGGCGGTGGTCTGGCCGAAGCGTTTCGTGAGCTGCGAGACGGAGATGGAAATCATGCGGAACGGCGCGCCGATAATGAGCAAGCCCCGCGCCCACGGTGTGTCAAAGCGATTGCCAGAACCGCGCGGCCGCCGGGCAATCGTCACGAGTTCGTGGCATTTGGCCATCGCCGGGCCTTGCCGTCGCGGCCGGGGACGGCCAAGTTGCAGCCTCTGCAATCATGCCGCCAACCGCCGCCAAGAACGAAACGTCACCTTATCCCGCCCTCGAGTCCGTGCTCGTCTCGGAGGCCGACATCAAACGCCGGCTCAAGAAACTGGGGGCGGAGA
>JBDLWD010000277.1:0-2873 GCA_039804465.1 Verrucomicrobiota bacterium
ACGCGCCGTGGAGGACGGGGGCTGGCTCGTGCTCCTATTTCACGGCGTCGGAGGCGATCACCTACCGGTCGAGCTCGAGGCGCACGCCGCCCTCGCCGAATATCTGGGGCGCCAGGCGGGCCGCGTCTGGACCGAGCGCTTCGGTACAGTGGCAGCGCACGTGCGCGACACACTGGCCGCGGACCAAGCTCAGCCTCAATAGAACGATACTTGCCGCGGATAATGGCAGGTATATCCGCCGGGATTCTTCTGCAAGTAATCCTGATGGTAGTCCTCGGCGGGGTAGAACTCGGGCAGGGAGGAGACCTCCGTCACGATCTTGCCGCCCCAGGACTCGGCGTTCGCCTTGGCGAGAGAAGCGTCGATCAGGGACTTTTCTTCGGGCGTGGCGTAGTAGATCACGGAGCGGTATTGCGTGCCCTCGTCCGCGCCCTGGCGGTTTAGCGTGGTGGGGTCGTGGATTTCCCAGAAAAAGTCTACCAAATCGGCGCGGGTTACCCGGGCAGGATCGTAGGTTATCTTCACCACCTCGGCGTGACCCGAGACGCCGGTGCAAACCTGTTCGTAGGTGGGGTTGGGCCGCTTGCCGCCCGCGTAGCCGCTCTCGGCGGCCAGCACGCCGGGCACCATTTCGTAGGCGGCCTCGACGCACCAGAAGCAACCTCCGCCCAGCACCAAGGATTCGGTGCGGACTGCGGCGGGCGCGGGCGCGGCGCCGCTCTGGGCTGCGGGATCGGAGTGGGCGTTGTTGCAGGAGCTCATGGCGAAAAATCCAAGCGACAAAAGGGAAAGCAGGGGGCGCATGTCGTGATGCTGGGCACGAAAAGGATAAACCCGCCGGATGCGAGCGACGGGCGTGTTTTCGCCGATCGGCCGAGGCGGCGTCAGCGATTTGTATCCGCCTCGCACAGGCGGGCGATGCGCGCGGCCAGGGCGGCGGCGCTGGCCGACGCCCACGCTTCGCCCTGCTCGGAGGTGGCGAGAGTGGCGTCGCCCATCACGCCTTGCGGTGCGATGTCGCGCGTGGTCCAGCCAAAGGTGAGCGCTCCGCCTTCCGGGCGAAGTTCCCCGGCATCGTCGAGCCGCGCCGGATAATGGCAGACGGCCTTGTCGCGGCGAACCAGACCGGGTGTGAGGGCCAGCATAAGCGCGGTTTCCCACTCTCCGGCATGGAAGCCGTAAGCGGCCTCCTGCGGATTTTGCTCGGGCTTGAAGTCGTTTTGCAGCATGCCCACGCGCAGACCGGGCAAGGCTTGGAGTTCGCGTATCAGCGTCACGAGCACGGCGCTGTTGCCTCCGTGGGTGTTCCAGATCGCCACGCGCGAAAAGCCGAGCCGGTGCAACTGCTCCACCTGCGCGCGCACCAGCGCGGTGAAGGTGCGGGCGGACAGCGTGAGCGTGCCGGGCCAGTCCGCGTGCTCGTTGCTTTTGCCCACGGTCACGGGCGGCGCGACACACACCTGCGAGTCGGCCGGAAGAAGCGCGAGCGCACGCGCCAGAAGGCCCTGGCCGAGGATGGAGTCGACCCCGACGGGGAGGTGCGGCCCGTGTTGCTCGATGGCGCCGGTGGGCAGAATGGCCAGCGCGCCGGCTTTCGCGGCCGCGGCGCGGAGTTGATCGCGGTGCAGGGCGCCGAGGTAGCGCGCGCCGAAGGGGCGCCAAAGGGGGGGCGGCTCGGGGAGGTGAGACGTGCTGGTGGCGGCGACGCCTTGCGGCGGCTGGCTTCGCCCATGCCAAGCGGCCTCGACCAAAAGACGCGCCAAGCGTTCCGATATGGTTCTGCGCTGGTTTTCGGCTGCGGCGGCGCGCTCCGGCTCTATTGGTCCCGCAGGCAGGGGCGGGGCTTGATGCCAGCGGCCGGGGCGGAAATCCTCGTCGGCCGACTCCGCCGGCGCGGAGGGCAGGGGGCTCATGCCGAGCAGTTCAGCCGCGAGGGCCTGGGTTTGCAGGCGCTGGGCGACGGAGGCAGACGGATGAAAATCGATTCCCAGCGAGCCGAGGTGAATGCGATAGGTGGTCAGGCCGATCCCCACGCGGACGTCGCGAGCCGCGGCGTCGAGCCACTCGCGATGCCACGGGTTGGTGGACAAGATGAGGAACTTCTCAAAGCCGGCGAACTTCACTCCCCGCGCCATTTCCAGGATAATTTCCCGGGCCGTTTCGAGGCCGACGCCAAACCAGCCGTGGTTGGGGTAGGGCGCGGGGCCGAACCGCAGCGGCGGCAGGACGAGGGGCGAGGCGCTTTTCTCGGCTTCGGCGCAGGCGTCGTTCAGCAAGGCGCTTGCGACGACCTCCTCGATGTCCAGCGGCAGGCCCATGCCATGATCGGCGAAGCCGTGCACGGGAAGAACCGCTATCGCGCCGGGGCGGGTGGCCGCAGCGGGAAAATCGGTGGTGGGAAGGTGCGCCCAAGAGCAGCCGGAGTTGGCCCGGGCGAGCCAGGTCATCGTCATAAGGTAATAGTCCTTTAAACGACGAAATGGGTGCGGCGAGGGGATTTTGCGGGTCGCGGTTTGCAAAGCGCGCTGCGTGCGGCTTTTTCGCGGAGTGTCCGCTTCGCCCGCCGCATCCGCCCCCGTTTTGCTTTGGTTCCGCAAGGATCTGCGCCTCGACGACAACGCCGCGC
Source organism: Verrucomicrobiota bacterium (assembly GCA_039804465.1). Taxonomy (GTDB): domain Bacteria; phylum Verrucomicrobiota; class Verrucomicrobiia; order Opitutales; family Opitutaceae; genus IMCC26134_A. The sequence continues at coordinate 2,627 of JBDLWD010000277.1, forward strand.
TCGCCGCCGCGCTCGCCAGCGGGGGTCCGGTCGTGCCGGTCTTCGTCCTCGACGAGGCCGGCGAGGGCCGCTGGCCACTGGGCGGCGCGTCCAAGTGGTGGCTGCACCACTCGCTGCTCGCGCTCGACGCCGACCTGCGTCGCCGGGGCTCGCGGCTCGTCGTGGCTAGAGGCGACTCCGGCACCGAGTTGCGCCGGCTGATCCGCGCCACCGGCGCGGGCGCGGTGTATTGGAATCGGCGCTACGA